>LUQC01000016.1 GCA_001627925.1 Rhodobacteraceae bacterium REDSEA-S34_B6
TAGATAATAACTGCCCATAATCCAAAAAGTACCATCGCCCCAATTCAATAGTGTCAAGTCACCTTTGAGCTTCCCAGTTGGCGAAAGCATTACTGCAAGACGAGCTCTACCTAGTTTTGGTAACTTGGTTGCAAATATCTTATCAAGCCAAGCCTCTGCATTTTTACCTTTTACTTCGAAGCGTGAAAAGCCCGTAATATCTAATAATGCTACGCCTTCTCGAATCGACTTGCATTCTTTCGCCACAATCTCATGGGCATTAGAGCGCTTTAGGGTTAATTTTTCCTCAAATTCATCAGATGGAGCAAAGTATAATGGCACCTCTAAATCCCATGAAATACCCCAACGACATCCAGCCTGGGTCATCGCATCATGGGCCGGTGCCATCTTCATCGGGCGTCCTGCTGGAAGCTGCTCGTTCGGATAGGACATAACAAAACGCCTCGAATAAAACTGCCCCGTTGTTTCACGAATATATCTTTTATTTTCCGCATATTTCCCGTAACGCGCTACATCCATCGACCATGCATCAGTCTCTGGCTCTCCCTCAATCATCCATTCAGCTAGAGTTTTTCCTACACCGCCCCCTTGTAAAAAACCGGCCATGACGGCACATGCGGACCAATATCCTCTCTTACCAGGGACGGGCCCCACCAGTGGGTTACCATCGGGTGAAAAAGTGAAAGCCCCATTAACCCAGGTTTTTATTCCTACATTCTCAATAGCTGGATAACGTTGGAACCCGAGCATCAGTTCATTCTCAATTCTATGTAGTTGTTCCTGGAATAATTCTTCTCCATAATCCCATGGCGCACCATCCATTGCCCAGTGCTCGTGATCAATTTCATAAATCCCAACCAAAACGCCATTTTGATCTTGTCGCATATAAGTAAATCCCTCGAGGTCAACTGTCATGGGCATCTCAAAATCACTGCTTTCAACTTCCGGAATACTATCAGTTATCAAATAATGATGTTTTAAAGGACTAACTGGAAGCTCTATGCCAGCCATACGTCCCACTTGCTTTGCCCAAAGGCCTGCCGCATTTACAACATGTTCACACTTAATATTACCTTTTTCAGTCTTAACGATCCAGCCATCTGCAACTTGCTTAAGACTATCAACTTTTACTTCTTCATAATACTCTGCACCCTGTTTTCTAGCGGCAGTAGCATACGCCTGCACGGTACCAGTAGTGTCGATGTAGCCTTCTCTATCTGCCCACATTGCACCCAAAACCCCATCTACCGACATAATTGGACAACGTTTTTGAGCTTCTTCTGGAGTAAGGAGTTCACAGTCACTGATTCCTATAGACTGAAAAATACGATAATTTGATTGTAGCCACTCCCACCTTTCCGGAGTCCCTGCAAGGGTCAAGCCCCCAGTCATATGAAAACCAATGTTCTGACCTGACTCTTTTTCAATCTTTGGCAAAAGGTCAATTGTGTACGCCTGCAAAGCCGCCATGTTTGGATCGGCGTTTAATGTATGAACTCCACCGGCCGCATGCCAACTAGAACCGGAGGCAAGCCTGCGCCGCTCCAGCATCACGACATCCCTCCACCCCATTTTTGCAAGATGGTATAAAACAGATGAACCAACTACTCCACCGCCTATAACAACAACTCGATATTGTGATTTCATTTCGAATACTCCCAAATCCCTACATAATCCTATTCTTAAATAAATTAGCTCTTCAAGACTGTTCTGGAGACGTCAAAATGTAAACTATTTTAGCCAAAATCACCCTGCAATTAGGATAAAAAGTCACTGGTTAAAATTACAATTATAATTATCTAAAGTTATCCAAAATTCAAAAGCAAAAAAACTCTAGGTCGCATTTTTCAGAACGTCCAAAAAAGCAGCTCCAAAACGATCTGTCTTTTTAGGTCCAATTATCTTAGCCATCTCGTCCAAACTTCTAGGTTTAAGTTTGGCAATTTTAGAAAGTAAAGATGTCGAACAACTAAGCGGTTTATCTACTCCCAGAGATCCTCGAGTTAAATCGGATTGAACGGCTAAAAGCAAATCGTACAACTCACCCTCTTTAGCACCAGCAAGTTTTTGCCTTAGGGGATGCATGTGGTCAACTTCTCCATTAATAACTGCAAGAAAAATAGCTCCAAATTTCTCCAATTTTTTTGTGCCCACACCATTAATCTGAGACATCTCATCAAGATTTACGGGGCGTCTTTGAGCCATCTCCACTAACGTCTTATCTGTAAAGATAATATAGGCTGGCACTCCAGCATTCTCAGCTAGAGCTCGCCTCTTTGCTTTGAGCGCACTGAGCACTGGAGCATCGTCATCACTTACTAATGCTTTTATTGTATGGGACCTTTTTGCTGAATTAATTGTATCCAAACGTAAAGTTATACTTTGCTCACCTCTCAAAATTGGCAATGCTTTTTTAGTCATTCGCAAAGCTCCATATCTTTCCACATCTGGACGAATGAGATCATGACCCATCATTTGCCTTAAAACTGCTTTCCATTTTACACGGCTTAACTCTTTGCCAACACCAAATGTAGTTAAATTCTGATGACTATGGTTAGCAACCTTATCTGTTAAATTACCTAACAAAATGTCGATTACATGTCCTGCTCCAAAATATTGATCAGAGCGTAATATAGCCGATAAAGCTTTACGAACGGGCTCAGTGCCGTCAAATGTCTCAGGTGGGTTGTCACATAGATCGCAGTTTCCACATTTTATATTTTTCTCACCGAAATACTCAAGAAGATTGAGACGGCGGCACTTAAAAGCTTCGGCTAAACCCAAAAGCGCATTCAAACGACCGTGATCAGCAGATTTACGCCCATCTGGCGCGAGACCTTCATCTATCTGGTTTCTTCGAAACCGAATGTCATCAGCACCATAAAGAGTTAGTGTTTCTGCTTGTTCACCATCCCTCCCAGCTCTTCCAATTTCTTGATAGTAGTTTTCAATTGATTTAGGTAAGTCTGCATGTACTACCCACCTTACATCTGGCTTATCCACTCCCATACCAAATGCAACGGTTGCAACAACAATTAAGCCATCTTCAAGAGTGAAGCGACTTTCCACGACCCTTCGCCGATCTGCAGCCATACCGCCATGGTATGAGCAGGCGTTATGACCAGCTTCCTCCAACGCTTGAGCTAACGTTTCCGTTTTGGCCCTTGTGCCACAGTAGATAATACCCGACTGACCTTTGTGAAGACGAACAAAATCCATTATTTGCCGTCTAGGATTATCTTTAGGCATAAAACTCAAATATATGTTAGGACGATCAAAACCTCGCAAAAATACTTTAGGTGCAGCACCTTCAAAAAGTCTCTCCATTATCTCTTGTTGTGTCTCTTTATCTGCGGTTGCCGTGAAAGCGCTTAATGGAACACATAATTTACGCCGTAATTCACCAATACCAAGATAATCTGGCCTAAAATCATGTCCCCACTGACTAACACAATGCGCCTCATCCACCGCTATCGATGTTACATTAGAACTACTTAAAATATTTTGTATCTTTCTCGATACCAAACGTTCAGGAGCCAGGTAGAGAAGCTTTAAATCACCTGAAAAAATCTGTGACAAAACTTGGTCCACCTCTTCTTGGGTATTGCC
>LUQC01000017.1 GCA_001627925.1 Rhodobacteraceae bacterium REDSEA-S34_B6
GCTTGTATGGCTGGAGCCTTGGATGGGTTAAGTAGAGCAAAGCCAAATGCATACAAAGCATACAACAGGGCAAGCATTATACCAGGAAGAAGGGCTGCCTGGAATAGAGTGCCTACTGAAACAACTGCGGGCTCGCCCAAGTAAGTTAACGCGTCGGTACAGCCGGCTAACTGAGCTCTATCTTCTTGTGCTGCAGAATAGATATCTCCCGTTAGTGTTCCCAATAAAACAATGACGATGGAAGGCGGAATGATTTGTCCTAATGTACCCGATGCAGCGATTACACCTGTAGCTAATTCGGGTGAATAATTATTCCGAAGCATCGTTGGAAGAGCCAGAAGACCCATTGTAACGACCGTTGCTCCTACAATGCCTGTTGAGGCAGCTAAAAAAGCTCCCACCACTACAATTGATACTGCCAGACCACCGGGCAGAGGTCCAAAAATGTTAGCCATTTTGGTCAGCAGTTCATCAGCTATGCGTGATCTTTCAAGTGTAATACCCATAAGAACGAACATTAGTACTGCGAGTAATGTTTCTATTGATTGGCCCGCAAAAACCCTTTCATTCATGCGATTAACGACGAAAGATATATTTCGGTCTAATGCGACTTCCCAGCCTTGGGGAAATACTGGATAAGCGGCCCGTGGTAGTTCAGGGTGCGTGAATACCGATATTGCTTCCGGCTTAAAACCAGATGCGACAACATCTTTAAATGCTTGTGAACCAGTATCGATTGCCTGGTGTATTAGTAAGCCTTGAGAATCTAATATTGCAATGATAGCAAATGCAATTATGCCAGCTCCACCTATAGCAAATGCTACTGGAAATCCGGAAAGAATAGCGGCAAATAATGTTACGAATACAATAATAATGCCAATTTCTACGCCATAAATCAATGCTGTATAAGCAAGAATTAAGACCTTGAATAAAAAATAAGCATTAAACCCGTTGGGCGAAAAACCAATTGTCTCTACATTCCAACGCACGGCTCTAGCCTTCATTATTAATTTCTCAACAGTATCGGATGCGGAAGGTTTCGGGACAATCAAGTGTCGCCATAGAAAAAACCAACTATACATCCAAATCAGGATCCCAGCGGGTAGCATGAAAAATATGCTACCGATCATATCTATAATCCTTTTGGTTCTATAGCTGACGGCGGAATAGAACAAATCCACCCTCACGTGTCCGCCTTGAACAAAAGTGTAGGTAACGCAAAGGGCAACGATCATTGCATTATACAGTTTTAAGCTTTCCGCCCACCAGCTAACGTCAAACGAAAATGCTAAACCAAAACCAATCGTAATTTCAGATACTGCAAACACGCGCTGTGCAAAGATAATTACGATTTGCACTAAAACCATAGTCAAGCCTGCCCATGCGAAAAAACGGCCTGTATAGTTTGCGATTAGTTCTAGGGAGGTCACTGTTTTCCACATCAATGGTCTGAATAAAAATGCCAGAACGGTGTAAAAAGTAATTATAGCTGATATGATAAAAAATAAAGATTTGGAAAAACGGCTAAAAGATTCAGAAAGAACCACATCAGGGGACTATCACTAAAATTTGGCACTACTTCCATCAGTAAACCCCTGGAGCAATTCAATTATTTTCATGGAAATAATTAGAGCGGACAACGATATGTCCGCTCTGATCGATCTGAGAAATTAAGCTAAAAACTTATTTCTCTTTTGCACGTAAACGCCGTCTGACATGCTCATCCATCCATAGGTAGAGGCCATTGATGCCTCGTAGCTTCCACGAATAGTTGCGAATAGGTCATCACTCATTTCAGCATCCTGAGCTTCTTTAGCGGCTTTACCAAATGCTTCCCAAATTGAGTCATCAAATTCCATAACCTTCACACCAGCAGCTTTCAAGCGCTCTAACGCTGCGGCGTTATTTGCGTTTGACTGTGCCAGATTCCAGCTGTGGGTTGCGTGCGCTGCTGATTCAACAATTGCTTTTTGAGGGTCTGTAAAAGATTCGTATACATCCAAGTTGAAAGATGCACAAAGTGCTGAACCGGGCTCATGAAATCCTGATGTGTAATAAAATTTACAAATTTCTTGGAATCCAAGACGTTCATCTGCAAATGGACCAATCCACTCAGCGCCGTCAATAGAACCCGATGCTAACGCTTGATAAATTTCTCCGCCAGGCACGTTTTGAACAGAAGCGCCAGTAAGGCCAAGAGCTTTACCGCCAAAACCAGGCATTCTAAACTTTAGGCCTTGCAGGTCTGCAGCAGAATTAATCTCTTTGTTAAACCAACCACCTGGTTGGTGCCCGGTGTTACCGGCTATCATTGGTCTTAAGTTAAAAATCGAACCCAAGTCATGGTGTAATTCTTGGCCTCCATTATGGTAGTACCAGCTCATAAATTCCGGTCCAGTCATTCCGAATGGCACCGACGTAAAATAAGCCAAGCCAGGATGTTGCCCAAGAAAGTAATATTCTGCTGAATGATACAAATCAGCCTGACCTGCACTGACCGCATCAAATACTTCGAAAGCGCCAACTAGTGTACCAGCTGGTTTTTTGTCGATGGTTAGTTGTCCATCTGTCATAGCAGTTACACGATCTGCAAAATTTTGAGCCGCGTCATCAAAAACTGCGAAGCCTTCTGGTACAGATGTAACCATGGTTAAAGTGCGTTTACCTTGAGCGTAAACGGGAGCTGCCAGTGTTGCTGCTGCTGCTGTTGCTCCTACTCCTACTGTGGAGTTTTTCAAAAAAGAACGACGATCCATTAAATCTCCTCCCGAGTTATTGTTCTCGTACAAATAGTTCCCGTAACGTAAATTTGGTTCATTTTTCAGATTGTCAAGCAATCCGTCGGGTTCGATACTTTAATTTTCACTGTAATACCAGAACAAAAGCGTTCTTCCTGTCGCAAATAACTTTAAAGCCTTAAAATGAAAGCAGAATTGATTTTATTATAGCCACTTGATT
>LUQC01000018.1:0-610 GCA_001627925.1 Rhodobacteraceae bacterium REDSEA-S34_B6
GTTCTCCTTGCTTCAAGAAGAAATGGATCGTCAAAGCACGCTATAACAGCCAATTTTGACTCTGCTTTTTCTGCTTCTTTTAAATTTGAAAACAAAATTGGCTTTGCTTTTTCTGCATCATTTGGACCTTGTATAGCACTCGGAGCGCCAAAGCATGTTATCCCAGTGACATTCCGACGGTTATTTAAAGCTGTATTTGCTGACAAAACAATTTTATCAGTCATAGACTGTGTTGAATTTGGGTTTATAAAAACAATATCGCTGCTCTGCGTCAAACAAGGCCCTTTCCAGCATCGGACCCTTTCTTGTCACGTCGCCTCTGTGATAATACAAAAAACGTGAGAAAGAAAACGATAATTAGCAAAGAAAATAATGTCGTAAGCGTGCCAAGTGCGTATATAACTGGGGTTGTCACATTGGTTGTCATTCCAAAAATTTCGAGCGGTAGCGTATTTCTACTACCAGAGGTCAACAATGTCCTGGCAAATTCATCATAACTCAGTGTGAAACCGAACAAAGCCACACCTATTAAGGAAGGAGCAATTATCGGCAGCACAATCAAACGAAAAACTTGAATTGGACCTGCCCCTAAATCTCTGCCAGCGTCCTC
>LUQC01000018.1:657-2952 GCA_001627925.1 Rhodobacteraceae bacterium REDSEA-S34_B6
GAAAATATCAGGCCAACGCCTAATGACACTAGAATTGATGGAATGACCAAGCTTGCAATGATAAGGTAAAAAAGCGGTGTTGAGCCAAAGAATTTTTTTCGGTAAGCCATCCCCGCCCCAACCGAAAAAACAACTGTTATGACCATTACCGTCAAACCTAGAATGATACTTCGTTGAAAAGATCCCCAGATATCGCCGACCATTTGAGTTCTAAATAATTCCTGAAACCAATGCAAAGACGTGCCTTGCATTGGGAACGTTAAACCCCCAGTTGGTCCCTGGAAACTTAGAATACCTATTGTTATAACTGGACCATAAAGAAATACTAAAAACGCAATGAATATTGCTGTAAGTACATAAAAACCTGTAGATCGCTTCTCACCCAAATTTATAACTCCTTACGAATATCCACAAAGCGGAGCATAATTGAAATCATAATGACCACGGTTGCTAGTAAAACGACCGCCGTAGCACACGCAGAGGGATATTGAAGTAAATTTATATCATTAGAAATTAGTCGTCCCATATTTGCAATTTGCGAACCCGACATAAATCTGACGGTAATAAAATCACCCATCACCAACGCCACAACAAATATTGAACCAATCATTATTCCAGGCTTACAGAGAGGAATTATAACATTTACTAAAATCTGCCTACTAGATGCCCCAGCGTCTCTAGCTGCCTCTATAAGCGATTTATCAATTCTCATCATAGTGTTGAAGATCGGGACCACCATGAATAGAGTGTATAAATGAACAAAAGCCAAGCAAACTGCAAACTCAGAATACAGAAGCCACTCGACTGGCTCATCAACTATGCCCATCTCGATCAATGACTGATTTGCCAATCCATTCCTCCCTAGAAATGGAATCCAACTAATCATTCTGATAATGTTTGACGTCCAAAATGGAATAGTGCATAGGAGAAAACAAATGATTTGCCAGGTCAGAGAGTGTACGAGGAACGCCAGATAGTATGCGACTGTAAATCCTAAAACAAGTGTTATTGCCCAAACCAAAAACGCAAAAAATAAAGTTTTAAAAAATACCCGATAAGTAACATCGGAAGTAAACAGAAATTCGTAGTTATCAAATAGAAAAGCAGGATAAATTGAGAACTCCGTGGAACCCCAAAAACTTACTGCTGTAATTAGGATTATCGGCACAATAATAAATGCCGACAAAACCAAAATCACTGGACTGGCCAACAGTATGCTTGAGATATTTTTTTGTAATACAGCCAATATTAGTGTCCGTAATCCATTAACAATTTATTAAGGCTAGTAAAGATGCCCTTGAATCATTGGTCGACGCAAAGATTTGCGTCGACCTTTTTTCTTTAAGAAGCGATGAATTCGTTCCACTTCCTAACCATATATTGGTTTTCATCCATAACGGCATTCCAACAGGCCACACTGCCCATACGGTCATAGAAAGAACCGCCATCACGCACTGCTCCAGCGCTTTCCATTTTTACCCCTTGCGGATTAACGATATCACCTTTGGCTGCTTTACCTTCAAACCAATAACCCCACTCATCAGCGGACATATATTCTTTTGAAGTTTCAACCGCTGCAGAGTAATAGCCTTGACGCATCAGGAAGCCACCAACCCAGCCGGACAAGTACCAATTGATATACTCATACGCCGCGTCCAACTCTTTCCCGCTCAGGTGTGCGGCAATTCCTAATCCGCCGCCCCAGCTACGGTAGCCTTCTTTTAGTGGCTGATAAACACATGGGATCCCTTTCGATCGCACTGCAGTAATCGCAGGAGACCACATTGATTGAATTACGACCTCACCAGAAGCCATTAAATTGACAGATTCATCAAAGGTTTTCCAGAATGCTCTAAATTGGCCCGCCTTTTTGGCCTCAGTGAAGATACCGATAGTTTTATCGATTTCCTCTTTGGTCATATTACCCTTATCACCGTACTGAATTTCGCCCATAGCTTCGCAAACCATTGCCATATCCATGATACCGATAGATGAAATATCCAAAATTGAGGCTTTGCCTTTAAACTCAGGGTTGAGCAATTCCGCCCATGTATTGATTGGTCTGTTAATAAGATCTGGTCGTATTCCCAGTGTATCGGCGTTATAAATCGTTGGAATCAATGTCATCCAACCAGTTTCATCTGATGAAAAACTTTTACCATTAGCGCCTTCCACAAAGCTCACTGTATGAGGCGCAGTGCCTTGGGCAATAGTGCTTGTTGGGGTCAGCTTACCATTCTTGAAAATTCCGACAATCTTGTCATAGTTCGCAATTTTGCTTGTATCCATCGCTTG
>LUQC01000019.1 GCA_001627925.1 Rhodobacteraceae bacterium REDSEA-S34_B6
GGAGTGGGTTCACTAGGTGGTGTTGTATATACTCACTCCCACGCAGATCACGTACATGGCTTGGATGATCTTAGAATGATATTCTTTAATATGCGAAAGCGAATAAATGTTTGGGCGGATCAGTCTACACAAAACGATCTGATAGAGCGTTTTAAATATGCTTTTGTTCAGCCTGAGGCCTCCCCTTACCCTCCGATTTTAAATTTGAATACTATAAAAGGTATTACCTCCATTGAGGGAAATGGAGGTCCGTTAACGTTTATCCCGTTTGAAGTCAAACACGGTAATATCGGCGCTCTAGGCTTTAGAATAGGACCACTAGTATATCTTCCAGATGTTTCAGAAATGTCCACAAATGCGTGGAATGAGGTGGCAAAGGCGAGGTGTTGGGTTTTAGATGCTCTTAGAAGGACCCCACATCCATCGCACTCGCATTTAGAAAATAGCTTAAGCTGGATAAAAAAATCAGGAATAGAAAAAGCTATTTTAACAAATATGCACGTAGATTTAGATTATGAAACGGTGATGAACGAAACACCAAAAAATGTTGAACCAGCCTTCGATGGAATGGTCCTAGATTTTGCGTTTTCGAACTAAGGCATGGAAGTTTTACTAAATGTTATTTTGCCTGTTTTCCTAGTAATCGGAATTGGATACATTTCTGTTTGGCGGCATTGGTTAAGCACAGAAAATATAAATAGCTTAACACGCTTTGCCCAAAATTTTGCTATTCCCTGCCTGTTATTTTATGCAATTGCGAAAATTGAAATTAGCGAAAATTTTAGTCTAAGACTTCTTTTTTCTTTTTACTTTGGTGCCCTGTTTTGCTTCATAATTGGATTTATCGCCGCTTACTTCTACTTCAAACGTACCAGGGAAGAAGCAATCTGTATTGGGTTTACCTGTCTGTTTTCCAACTCAATATTGCTTGGTTTGCCTATTACAGAGAACGCTTATGGACCTTCATCCTTGGGTTCAAACTATGCAATAATAGCATTTTATGCCCCTTTTTGTTATTTAGTTGGCATCATATCGATGGAATTGTTCCATAGCAGTAGTGAGAAGTTTGACTTAAAAATTTTATCACACCAAGTTTTCAACCTAGCATTCAAAAATCCCCTAATATTTGCGATACTTATAGGTCTTTTGGTTAATTATTTTGGAGCACCGATACCATCCTCAATTTGGAATGGACTGAGTATTATTAAAGATGCGGCACTTCCAACGGCTCTTTTCGCGCTCGGAGGTACCTTATATCAATATCGCCCTGAAGGGGATGGTTTGACAATATGCTTCATTATTTTTGTATCGATCATTCTCCATCCGGCAATCGTATATTTTGTAGGCATGAATTTATTACTTAATTTAGAGCAATTGAGGTCGGCAGTTATAACTGCGGCTATGGCACCAGGAATAAATGCTTTTCTCTTTTCTACCATGTACAAAAAAGCTCAAAGGGTCGTAGCCAGTTCAATACTTCTCGGGACGATAGCGACAGTACTTTCAGCTAGTTTTTGGATATTAATCCTCTAATTTCGTCAGAAAGTAGAATATAAGTAAAACGTATTTTTAAAAAGTTCATAGCTGCGATGGCAACTGTTAAACTTTGACCCAATTTAATGTATTTATTGAAGTATTGAATATATCAAGTATCAGCGGTAACTAGCTTAATTGATGTAGAAGTATCACCTGGTTGACTGTCTAAAAATCAAGTGTGACAGATGCCCACAATGCGACAATTTTGAGCTGATCCATCGAGTTGTCTCACCCGTATTTTTTTCTTTAACAATTTATTCGATCAAAGGAAAACATATGTTTAGACGTACATTCATTGCAGCTGCTGCTGCATCATCCATAGCAACCGCAACACTTGCTGGTGGGCACTCAAAAGATATTGTGGATACAGCAATAGGGGCAGGAAGCTTTGGCACATTGGTAGCAGCTGTGCAAGCGGCTGGCCTTGTAGAAGTGTTAAAAGGCGAAGGACCATTTACAGTTTTCGCACCAACCGATGAAGCCTTTGCTGCTCTTCCAGCTGGCACCGTAGAGACGCTCCTGAAACCTGAAAATAAAGATCAACTGGTCAATATCCTGACTTATCACGTGTTACCAGGAAAAGTAATGTCGACTGATATTGCTGGCAAATCGCTCGAAGTAAAAATGGTGAATGGTGGCACTGCAAAGATAGATGCAACTGACGGAGTACAAATTGAAGCTGCAAATGTTATTTCTGCAGACATCGAGGCATCCAACGGTGTAATTCATGTAATCGATGCAGTAATCCTACCAGCAGAATAAAACGAAAGATTTGAAATACTGGGACTGGGGTAAGACCTAGACAGCTTTAGTTATTAGTTGTGGTGTACCTACTAATTCTTTCAGCCAAGGCTTGGTTATAATCCAATGATATTGTCGAAGCGCACGGACTATGTGTCACGACATAAATAGGGAGATGTTGACCAAGGTTAGTTAACATCTCCCTTTGTTTCAAATTGCAGGGGCGCAGCTTGCTCCATAGTCTGGGCCCCTTTTTTGAGATCAGCTACAAAGAGAGCACTCTAATGTGTCTCAGGGTATGTTCTACTTCTTCCAGCCATATTGAGCTAAACATGACCCAAGTACTGTTTCTGCTAATCAGGCGAGTAACAGTGATCACCGCAAATAAAGCTAGTCTCATGAAACCTTATATCAGGTACGGTCTACTTTAACCTTAACTG
>LUQC01000002.1:0-35430 GCA_001627925.1 Rhodobacteraceae bacterium REDSEA-S34_B6
TGCAGGACTAGCGTATGATGATAATATTATTACTTTTCAGCCACACCCAGAGTTTAATTCTGATTATATCCAAGGGTTGATTGAAAATAGGGGAAAAGGAATTGTGCCAGACAATCTTCTCTTCACTGCGAAATCAAAATTAGATAGTTTAAATGACAATGACTTTTTAGCGACTAAAATTAAGTCATTTTTTGCAAAGTGAATTCCATTATGAAAACATTCTCAAATATTCTGAGCAAAGCTCCCGATGCAGCAAGAGCTTATGTCGAAGGGAAAAAGGTGGACGAAGTAGAGTGCATTGTTTCTGACCTTCCAGGCATAGCGCGTGGAAAAGCAGTGCCAGCGCAAAAATTTCTTAGGCAAAAAACTTTTCATTTACCTGATTCCATTTTCTTCCAAACGATAACAGGTGGTTGGGGAGAGGCTGCGGGAAAAGAAGGGTTTATTGAGCGAGACATGATCTTGGATCCAGATTACTCAACTACTACTGCGGCGCCTTGGACCGGGGACTGGACGTTACAGGTAATACATGATGCTTACGATAGGAAGAACAAACCTGTACCTTTTGCACCTCGGAACGTTTTAAAGAAAGTTTTAGAATTATATAAAAAAGAAGGCTGGGCTCCCATTGTTGCACCAGAGATGGAATTCTATTTAGTGAGTAGAAATTCAGACCCAAGAACACCAATTCAAGCAATGATGGGCAGATCAGGTCGACCTGCTGCTGCACGTCAGGCATATTCTATGACGGCGGTTGATGAGTTCGGGCCCGTAATTGATGATATCTATGATTTCGCAGAATTACAGGGTTTTGAAATCGACGGGATTACTCAAGAAGGAGGAGCGGGACAATTAGAGATCAACCTTCAGCACGGGAATCCACTCAAGTTAGCCGATGAAGTTTTTTACTTCAAAAGGTTAATACGGGAAGCTGCATTACGTCATAATTGTTTTGCCACATTTATGGCAAAACCAATTGAAGATGAACCGGGAAGTGCTATGCATATTCATCACTCAATTTTAGATAAAAACACCGGAGAAAATCTATTTTCTGGACCGCTAGGTGGAGAGACTGATATGTTTTACCATTTCATTGGCGGTTTACAGAGATACTTACCCTGCGCTATCGCAGTTCTTGCACCCTACGTGAACTCATACAGACGTTATGTCAAAGACCATGCAGCGCCAATTAATCTCGAATGGGCAAGAGACAATAGAACTACGGGCATTAGAGTGCCACTTTCAAGTAATTCTGCGCGACGCGTCGAAAATCGCTTAGCAGGTATGGACTGTAATCCTTATCTGGGTATCGCGATCTCTCTAGCATGCGGTTATCTTGGAATTAAGTACGAAATCCGTCCATCTAAGCAATTCCGTGGTGATGCTTATGAGGGAGCAGAAGAAATTCCGCGTGGGCTAGGCTCAGCTTTGGACTTGTTTGAGGAAGCAACCCCATTACATAAAATTCTTGGTACCGAATTTTGTCGAGTTTATTCGATCGTAAAAAGGGCAGAGCACGAAGAATTTTTACAAGTTATAAGTCCCTGGGAAAGAGAGCATCTTTTGTTAAATGTATGAATTTATTATATGTAAATGATGAAACCAACAGATATCCACATAACAGTTGGTATACAGCAACCTCAGAATTGCTACCAGATTTTGAACCATTAACCCACGAAATTTCAGTTGACGTCGCAATTATTGGTGGCGGCTATGCCGGATTAACTGCAGGGCTTTTTCTAGCCAGAGCCGGCGCTGATACTGCCTTGTTAGAGGCACAGAAAGTAGGGTTTGGGGCATCTGGAAGGAATGGTGGACAGTTGGGTGCCGGACAACGTATGGATCAACGCGACTTAATTAAGTTGGTGGGAGAAAATCTAGGAGACAAACTGTGGCACCTGGCAGATGATGCGATCGATACTGTTAAAACAATTATAAAAAGAGATAAAATTGATTGCTTCCTGCGTCCAGGCATAGCAAATCTCGGAAATTCAAGTTCTGGGGCATCCGATCTTCATTCGTACGCAGAATTTCTTGAAAAAAGATATAAGCAAGGAAATGTAGATGTCATTAGCAAAGAAGAAAGTTTGGAACTTTGTATTTCCAATGCATACAAAGGTGGTATTTTGTTTTCAAATGCAGCTCACTTGCATCCATTACGCTACGCATTAGGAGTAGCAAAAGCAGGTAGGGACAATGGGTTAAGAATTTTCGAGCAATCACCAGTCCAAAAAATAAATAAGGGTGATACCGTTACTTTGCGAACTAATAGGACTTCAGTAAAAGCTAAATATGTTGTTTATGCCTGCAATGGATATCTGGGTGATCTCGAACCTAATGTGGCTGCTCGAGTGATGCCAATAAATAACTACATTGTAGCAACTGAACCACTAACTGAGGCAAAACATACGGTTTTAACCAAAGATATTGCAGTTGCAGATTCAAAATTTGTTGTAAATTATTTTCGTATGGCTCACGATAAAAGGTTACTTTTTGGAGGAACGGAAAGCTACGGATACAAATTTCCACAAAATATCGCCTCTAAGGTACGCAAACCAATGCTCAAGATTTTTCCACAATTAGACGACATAAAAATTGATTATGCTTGGGGCGGCACTTTAGGGATCACGATGCGTCGTATGCCGTATTTCAAACGTCTTAGTAAGAATGAATTCAATATTTCTGGCTTTTCTGGCCATGGTGTCGGCAATGCCACTCACGCCGGCAAGCTCATTGCTCAAACAATATTAAATCAAGACAGTGATGGCTTCGATGCGATGGAAAAGGTACCCTCACTGCCCTTCCCAGGAGGTCGTTTTGCCCGTTCACCTCTTCTGGTGATGGCAATGACCTGGTATTCATTGAGAGATAAGATTGGCTCCTAAAAGTTAACTTAATTTATTTAGCTTTTCTTGTAGTTCACTTAATTGAGTTTTTATCGCTTCGAGGTCATCTTTTGTTCCGCTTGAAGGATCATTTGAGTCTTTTTCGGAAGACTCGTTTGAATTATACTTGGACAAACTACTCATAAACGCCTTCAAAAATGCATTTTGCTGAGCCTGCAAATTTTCAAACCCAGGCATTCCCTGGATAGGGTTAATGCTGTTCATATTTTCCATAAATTTAGATTGGCTTTCACGAAACATTTCTAGGGACATTGTCAAAAACTCTGGAAGAGCCGAAGTCGTTTGACTTGCATAACTTCGCACCAAATCTGTCAAAACATCAATTGGAAGTACGTTTTCTCCCCTACTCTCATGCTCAGCGATTATCTGGAGTAAATATTGCCTGGTTAAATCATCTCCAGACTTTAGATCAATAATCTGCACATCGCGACCAGATCTGATAAAACCCGCTATGTCATCAAGGGTAACGTAATCGCTTGTTTCAGTATTATACAGACGGCGACTGGCGTATCTTTTGATAAGCAAAGTACTTGACTTATTTTCCACCGTGAACTCCCCATTGCAGCGTTGCAGCAACTATTAAGCATATGCAGCAAAAAATAAAGAGGCAACAAACTGCTGCCTCTCTCATCTACACAAGATTTATAAGTCTAACTAAAATAAAATCAATTAGCCGCTTTTTTCTTTGCTGGAGAAACATCATTTGCAGCTTTTTTTACTGCGGCTGCTGCCTCTGTCTGAACTTCCTTCGCTGTTGAAAGAAATAAAGATAATGAATCCATTTGCGCTTTTTTTGCGATCTCTGCATATGCTGCGAGATTTTCGGTCGCTACGTCAGCTTGCTCAGAGACAAAATCTCCTACAGATTTAGCATAACTAGATGGATCACCATCGTAGCTTGGAGCTTTCTGCATTTTAGCAATTGTCTCAGTAGCCCATTTGTATGTTACTGTGGTGGACTTCTCAGCCACGCCTAACAATAAATCATAATATTCCTTGCTTATAGCCGATTGCTTTTCGACTGCGTCGTCGAAAATGGCCGTATCCATAGGCAACGAAGCCATAAAATTCTCAAAAAACTTATTCATATCTTGCGTACCCGCCATGAAGAATGCCCTCTGTATAAAACTAAACTGATATACATATATATGCTGCATCGCAGCAATGCAAGTAATTTTTCTGCACTGCGGCATGTTTTATTTTTAATTGCTAAAGATGTGGTTTTTGGTGAACATAGCAACCTGGAGCATCTCCCAAATCCAAGTCACCACTAAGGTAGGGTATGCGAGCCTCGACGAGATCTTTTGATTTCTCCCTCAGCCATCTTTCCCAAAATGGCCACCAACTTTCTTTCACAAATTCTGCACCAATCTTCCACTGTTCAGGATCATTTACGTCATCTTTTCTGAAGTAATATCCATATTTGTTCCTATTCGGAGCATTTATAATGCCAGCAACATGTCCAGCCTCAGATAGTACGAAAACCTTTTCCTTAGAACTGAAATTTTGTAACCCTCGGAAACTATCTTTCCAAGATGCAATATGGTCTGTTTCACAACTTATGGCGAAAACAGGCGTTTCTATATCTACAGCGCCAATTTTCTTGTCGAACATTATTAATTCATTTTTTTCAAATTGATTTTCCTGGCATAAGTGCCGTAGGTATTGCATTGCCATCTTTCCGGGTAAATTTGATCCGTCTCCATTCCAAAATAGTAAGTCAAAAGAGGGAGGAGCCTCGCCCATCATATAACTCTTAATTGCTGGAGTATAGATAAGATCGTTCGAACGAAGAAAACTAAATGTCCGCGCTATAATAAAGCTTTCTAGAATGCCTTTGCTTTTAGTCTCACTCTCGATTGCATCGATGAAATCATTTTGCAAGAACGGTGTAAATTCACGTTGATTGGAAAAGTCAGTTAATGTGGTAAGAAGCGTGGCCGAATTTAAAGAACTATCACCTCGCTGACTCATTATAGACATGACCAGGCTTAGTGTTGTCCCTGCAATACAATACCCTAAAGCATTTATTTTTTTGACCTTGCAAATGCTTTTTACTTGGTCAATAGCCTCCAGATATCCTTGCTCAATATAGTCCTCAAGACCAACATTAGAGTAGGTTGAGTCCGGGTTCACCCATGATACCACAAATAACGTGTAGCCCTGGTCAACTATCCAACGTATCAAACTATTGTTAGCTCTTAAGTCCAGGATATAATACTTGTTAATCCAGGGAGGAAACATGAGTAAAGGAGTGTGATACACCTTCTCAGTAGAAGGTGTATACTGAATTAATTCAAAAAGTCTGTTACGAAAGACAACTTTACCAGGGGTGGCCGCTAAATCTGATCCAACTTTGAAAGCACTTTCATCTGCTAAGCGGACTAATAACTCCCCATCATTAGCCTCTAAATCCCGTATTAAATTCTCGAGACCTTGCACTAAAGATCGTCCTTTGGTTAAAAAAGCTCTCTCCAGGGCATCGGGATTTGTTCCAAAAAAATTAGTGGGAGCCATCATATCAATAATTTGACTAGAAAAATACTCTAGCCGCGCTTGGTCTTTCGGTGACAAACCCTCTACTTGAGCCACTGCGGTTTTGATCATATCCGAATTAGCTTGGTACTGTTTTAAAACATATTTAAAAAACGGGCTACTCTTCCATAATTGATGTGTAAAACGTCTATCAACATATTCAGTGTTTACTGCATCATTAGCCTCAGAAAAAAAATGCTTTTGCGTCTCCGCAAAATATTCCAGGGTTTTCCCCCAGTAGGATACTTGCTGTTCAAGTATGAAAGTAGGACTTTGAGCCATACTTTTTAAATAAGCACCTGCTGTTTTTACAAAAATATCGTGCCCAGGACCGTTCAATGCGGGATTAATCTGCTTTTTGTTACTCAGAACTTCAAAAAAACGTCCTGACAATTCCTCTAATTTCTGTAAATTTTTACCTAATTGCGGATCAATTGACTGCAAATTTTTATCTGAACTTGTCATACGAAATTTTTCCGACTATCTTAGCTGCAGTGCAGCATAGCTTAAAGACCAAAAATTACCATGCCCCTTTTTACCGCACCTTTGGTTTAGGATAAATAAAATGCATAAAATGCTAAGCTACGATTATTTCGAAGCAATTCGTAACGCAAACCAATGGATTGGAGCTACTGCAAAGGCAGCAGCCTCAATCCCCGCAATGTCAGTTTTCCCCAATCCCAGCATTGATTGGATTGCTGCCTGGGGTCAAGTAACCGAGAGATCATTTGAAAGAATGGCTGCAAAACCTGATTGGGGTATTGAAAGTATAACGTGTTACGACGGGCGAGATCATTTAGTAGAGATCAATAAAAAAATAACAGGAGCTTTTGGAGACCTCATCCATTTTAATGTTCTGGGCAGAGAACCGGCTCGGAGAAAAATTTTGCTGGTAGCACCCATGTCAGGGCACTATTCAACCTTGCTTCGCTCAACGGTCAACAGTTTAATCATCGATAGTGAAATATATGTAACAGACTGGCACAATGCTCGAGACATCCCAGTCTCTGAGGGTAGCTTCGATATTGAGGACTACGCTAAATATTTAATTGACTATATTAGATTTCTCGGTCCAGACATAAATGTGATTGCCATCTGCCAACCCGCCCCGTTGGCCCTTGTAGCAACAGCATTCCTTGCTCAGGAAAAAAAAGATGACCAACCAAAAAGTTTAATCCTTATGGGGGGACCAATTGATCCTAGTGCAGCTCCAACTGAAATCACGGAGTTCGGTAATAAGGTTAATTTAGAATACTTAGAACAGACTGTAATTCAGCGCGTAGGATTTAAGTATGCAGGCGTTGGGCGGCAGGTTTTCCCCGGCTTATTTCAACTAATGTCCTTTATGTCGATGAATGCCGAGAAACACGCAAAATCATTTTCAGATCAGATAGCCAAAGTTGCCCAGGGGATAGCAAGTGAACACGACAAACATAACAGTTTTTACGACGAGTATTTAGCTGTTATGGATATGACTGCAGAATTCTATTTATCAACAGTAGACCGAATTTTTAAAAAAAGAGAGATAGCCCAAAACAAATTTACGATTATGGGAAAACATGTCGACATACATACAATTTCAAATGTTGCCGTAATGACTATAGAGGGTGGCAAAGATGATATTTCAGCACCCGGACAATGCTCAGCTGCAATTGAACTTTGCAAGAATGTGCCACTAAAGAAAAAGTACAGCCACGTGGAGGCTGATGCTGGCCACTATGGTATCTTTGCAGGAAAAAACTGGAGAACTAATATCCGCCCTAAAGTGCTTGAATTCATTGACAGCCATCAATAGACGAAAATGTTTTTAAATTAACTATTTTGAAAGCTGTTTATTCTTTTCATAAATCATATCAATCATACTTTGTGTGCCTTTAGAAAACTCTAACGGACACTCATAAACCCTATTAGTTTTGGCCGATATAGAAAAAGCCTCTACTTGATTGACATAGTGATTTACACCCGGAAATTTAAAAACTTGTTCGTGCCCATTGCCTTTTCTAAAAATGACTTGGGCAATGTCATACACGTTGGGGTTAAAAGGCGCGGTAAACTTCAAAAACCCTTCTGTACCCTGAATTGTCATTTCCTGCCGAGGGGCTGCTCGCATAGACGTGACTGCCTGCATTTTAAAACCAGGGAATTGAGCTGATACATTTGCCCAAATATCAACTTCATTTTCAAAAACAATATCAGCAGATAAAACTTCTATAGGTTCAGAACCTGTAACGAACCTACTTACGCCATAGGGATAAACGCCGATATCGGGGATACCACCACCACCAAATCGTGCTTGATTGCGTATATTCAATGGATCATCAGCATTATTGTAACTAAATACTCCATCAATTTGCACTAATTTTCCCAATTTACCCGCGTCAACAAACTCCTTTGCCAACTGCCACTGTGGATGATGCACTACCATATATGCTTCCGCTGCTAGAAGCTGTGCCTTATCGCGCAAGTGAATTAGACGATCTATCTCGTCCGCAGCCATTGAGATCGGCTTTTCACACAAAACATGCTTTCCAGCTTGCAAACAGCGCGTTGCCCATTCAATATGAATGTGATTTGGCAAGGGAATATATACTGCATCAACATTTGAATCTTCTAATAAGTCATTATAATCATTGTAAATTACTAATCTATCTGACAGTTCCAGGAATTTATTAGCCTTTTCTAAATCCCTTGTCGCAAGTGCTACTAACGAATTACCTTTAGCAGAATGAATGGCAGGTGCCATTTGTTCTAATGCAAATTTGGAAGCACCTAATATTCCCCATTTGAAACTTGAAATCAAAACTTTCGACCAATCTTCAAGATCTATGAATTTTTATAGTAAAGGCGTTAGGGATTTTCACAAGTATCAACTAACAAGAGTTACTTCGGAGGCCAGTTCACGCATTTGCATCTGAAGTTTCTCAAAAGCACGCACCTCGATCTGTCTTATTCGTTCCTTACTTACACCATATTCAGAACTAAGCTCTTCCAAAGTAGAAGGTGTATCCTGCAATCTGCGCTTATGCAAGATATCCTGTTCTCGATCATTGAGAAAACTCATTGCCTTTCTCAATAAATCCAAGCGAAATTCAACCTCATCTTTATTCTCGAAGTCTGCAGCATGATCCGCCGATTCATCTTCCAACCAGTCCTGCCACTCCATTGATCCATCGCCATCAGAGGAAACGACAGCGTTAAGCGAGGCATCTCCACCACTTAATCTACGGTTCATAGAAACTACTTCATCCTCTGACACACCCAAATCAGTAGCAATCTTTTTTACATTATCTGGATGCAAATCGCCCTCGTCTAACGCACCTATTCTTGCTTTTGCTTTTCGTAGATTAAAAAACAGTTTTTTCTGAGCGCTCGTAGTGCCCATTTTAACTAATGACCAACTACGAAGAATGTATTCTTGAATGCTTGCCCTAATCCACCACATTGCATAGGTCGCAAGCCTAAAACCTTTTTCTGGATCAAAACGCTTTACTGCCTGCATCAATCCGACGTTTGCCTCAGAAATTACCTCAGCTTGAGGCAAACCATAACCGCGATAGCCCATAGCAATTTTAGCTGCTAAACGTAAATGTGACGTTACTAACTTGTGAGCTGCTTCTGGGTCTTGTTCATCCGCCCATCGTCGTGCAAGCATATATTCTTCTTCCGGCTCCAGCATTGGAAATTTGCGTATTTCCTGTAGATAACGGCTGAGTCCAGCTTCAGGACTCGGAGCGGGTAAATTTGCATAGTTCGTCATTTATAATCCTTTGTTGGCGTTTATGTAGTAACACAAACTTATCTTTTCAAGTTTATCTACCATCAAAAAGGTAACCTGAGTGAAATCTGCAACGAGCTAATTACTTTAAAAGGAAAACTTAACTCAACTTTTTAATAAGGTCACCCATATCATCAGGCAAGGGGGCTTCAAAATGTAAAGTCTCGTTTGATTTTGGGTGAACAAAGCCCAAACTCGCCGCATGTAAAGCTTGCCGAGGAAAAGATATAATTTCCTGAACAATATGCTCGGAAAAAGATTTTGAGGGAATTTTTCTACGCCCACCATACAATGGGTCTCCGACTAAACTATGACCAACATGAGCTAAATGGACACGGATCTGATGGGTCCTCCCTGTTTCCAAGCGACATTCTATCAAAGCCAAACTAGACAGGGACCCATAATTTTCGAGAACTCGTACTCTGGTAATTGCGTGACGCCCTGCACCAAATAGGACTGCCTGTTTCTGCCTGTTCGTCCTGTGTCGAGCTAAATTAGTAGTAACTTTCAAAATATTACCAGCCTCGAAACTGACACCCTTAACACCCCTCAGTCGGGGATCATTGGCATCTGGTACTCCAAAACATAAAGCCTGATAACTCCTTTCAACAGAATGATTTTCAAATTGCCTTGCAAGAAATTGGTGAGCGAAGTCTGATTTTGCGGACACTAATAAGCCGCTTGTATCTTTATCAATTCGATGCACAATTCCAGGCCTTTTACTGCCACCCACCCCAGACAAAGTATCTCCACAATGATGGAGCAATGCGTTAACTAAAGTCTTGTTAGGAGAGCCAGGCGCTGGATGAACAACCATTCCTACGGGTTTATTGACAACGATAAGATAGTCATCCTCGTAAACGATATTCAAAGGGATATTCTCAGGAAAATTATCAATATCTTTGATTTCAGGAATCATTATTTCCACTAACTGCCCTTCAGATACTGATGCATCAATATGGGTTGCAACTGATCCGTCTACGCGCACCACGCCTTGCTCGATTAGTTTGCGAAGTCGAGATCGTGATAAACTAGCGGAAACTGGCGCATCACGCGAAAGAGCTTTATCAAGACGCTTAGGAGGATTCGCAGTGACAAAGAAGGATAAGATAGAAGACGACAAAATTGTCCCTCAAGCAGAAATTATAATACCGCCCAGTATAAAGTTGTTAAAGCTGCTTGTCACCGTGTTAGCGTGTGTAATGATAATCGGATTTATTATCATAGTATCTCTTTTTGTTTTAAACTTTCAGAAAAGTCATGTTCCAATTCCGGTCACACTAGAATTACAAAACGGAGTTAAGCCAATAGCCTATACACAAACAAAAGACTGGTACGCAATAGTTACAGATGAACATGAAATCTTAATTTATGACAATTCTGGAAATCGAATCCAAAAAATCAAAGTAAATTACAACTCTCCTTAATCTACAAAAAGAGTTTTAAATTCCTGCCACTCTCCTTTGCTCATCCCCGAGCTCTGCATATCTACATTTTCACCTTTGATCATTCGCCGCAAAACATTTACGGAGGTTTCAGAAAGTGTAGCTCCACCGAGTCTATAATCTTCAAAATCTCGGTAAGTATGCGGCACCCATTCTTTGACTAAATTACAAATTTCATCAGCATAGATCCTTATTTCATATTGTGCATGTGGATCAGCCCTAAGTCTCAAAAAATGAAGTAAATTATGCAAATCGACCTTCCAATACCATTGTGTGTAAATGTTGGCCGGCAGGTTCATACGCGCCAGTTCGCGTGCTAATCCCTGTTGTCCGTCTTGAGAGATCATTCTCTCATAATTATCATAGCACCTTGCACTGTCAGCTTTTAAAAGCTCTAGAACAGTTTGGGCCTCTTCATCTTTTAAGGTTTCACCCCGCCCCTGATTATTTACAACGGATTGCGCTGCAATATGCTCAGGGCTTGGTATATAAAACTCTCTATCTAATATTGAGTATCGTGCTGAATATTCATTAACATTTGCAGTTCGATGTCGGATCCATTGTCGCGCCACAAAAACCGGCAGTTTGACATGTAATTTTATCTCACACATTTCAAATGGCGTTGAATGCCAATGACGCATTAAATACCTTATAAGCCCTTCATCGTTCTGGACTGACTTAGTACCCTTCCCATAACTAACCCTAGCGGCTTGGCATATTGCACTATCATCTCCCATATAATCGACAACCCGTACGAACCCATGATCAAGAACCTGAAAAGCTGTATATAGTTTCTCTTCCATACCAGCACTTACAACCCTGCGCGTTTTAGCTAACTGCTCGCGTTGGGCGCTTATTTCTTCCGTCTGTTCGGGCGATAGCGGCATTTTGAAGTCCTTTATTGAATCACTTAACTCTTACTATATCTAGAGAATGGCCGTGAATAAACCACAACATGAAGAAACGTTTTAAGTAAATTCTAAATTTGGCTTCAATTAACTATTTATCCCTCCTAGACACTATGCCTTAAATTGAAATACCATGAATGGCAGGCGAGGTTACTACCATAAATTTAAAAGAATTGGAAAAAAAATTGGAAATTAAATATCTACATACGATGGTAAGAGTAAAAGATCTCGAAAAATCGATTGCTTTCTACAACTTACTGGGACTCAAAGAAATAAAAAGAAATGAAATTGAGATGGGACGATTTACGCTTGTCTTTCTTGCACCCGACGGGCAACACGAATGTCCACTAGAATTGACGTTTAATTGGGATGGTGATGATAAACTTCCCTCTGACAGCAGACATTTTGGTCATTTAGCTTATGAGGTAAAAAATATCTATCAAACCTGTCTGCACCTTCAGGAAAATGGCATAGTAATCAATCGACCCCCACGTGATGGACGAATGGCATTCGTGCGGTCGCCAGATAATATCTCAATTGAACTACTACAATGTGGTGAAGCCTTGGAACCTAGTGAACCATGGACTTCTATGCCAAATATTGGCCACTGGTAGACTTTAATTATATTTGTTTAAGTAAAACGAACTAGAAACTGAACCTAGTTGAATTTTTTTGTCTTTAGAACATCTCGTATCTCGGAGATAATCGCTCTATACTTTTTTTTCGGGATCGCTTGCCCTGAGCACCAGCTATACAGATCCTGGTCGTTTTCAAACAGAAGATCAGAGTATAGATCCAACTTAACTCCAGGCATCTTTTCTAGACAAACTTCGCTGTAGTATGAGAGTATAACGTCCATCTCCTTAATACCACGCCTCATTGACCGCATTTTGAGTTTTTTGATTTTGTTCTCTCTTCCATCTGACATCATATGTCCTTTAATCTCGACCTTAATTGTTTTTCAAGCTTCGCCAACTTATCTGCGGATGATAGTAGCCCAGTCTGAACCGCTCTTATTTCAAATAGTATATCATTGATTTCTGGGGGAACCTGATTTTCTCTATCTGAATGTTCAACTCCATCACCCTCACCATGCAAGAGCCACATAACAGACACACCAAGCAAACCAGCTAGCATAGACAATCTATTAGCCCGTGGCTCACTTATATCTTGCTCCCATGATTTAAGCGTTACCAATTTTATCCCAAGTCGTTTAGCAACCAGTTTTTGAGTCATGCCAGATTTTTCAATGGCGGCGGATAGCCGATCACCAAAAGTGGCAGTCTCAGGTCCGTACCAATCCAGATCATCAATCATGACATGCTCCAATTATTTCCTTGAATGGTTATTCGCGGGAGCATAAGACACATAGATATCAAACTCAAATAGGTATATGATGGTAACTCTGTCAAAATCGCTTTCTAAAATTAATGCGTCTGCAACCATTACAATGTCTGCGCTTGCTAATAGATTGAAATCAGAGGGTAAAGATATAATCAGTCTATCAGCTGGTGAGCCAGATTTTGGGACCCCAAAACATATTCAAGAGGCGGCAATTGAAGCTATCAAAGCAGGTAAGACAAAATATACAGACCCAGATGGAATGCCCGAATTAAAGGACGCAATTTCACAAAAGTTTCTGGAAGAGAATAATCTAAAATATCAGCCGTCCCAAATATCAGTGGGAACAGGTGGAAAGCAAATATTATACAATACTTTGATGGCTACACTAAATGCGAATGATGAAGTTATTATCCCAGCACCCTATTGGGTCTCATACCCAGATATGGCTGATCTTTAATTCACCTTCAAATCCGACTGGTGCAGCTTATTCAGCAGAAGAACTAAAAATGTTGACAGATGTGCTTTTGGAATTCCCAAAAGTTAACATATTATCTGATGATATTTACGAGCACTTAACTTTCGATGATTTTAATTTCGTAACACTTGTTGAGGTGGAGCCTAAACTTTATGATAGAACTGTTACATGCAATGGTGTTTCTAAAGGTTATGCTATGACTGGTTGGCGCATTGGGTATGCAGGTGGGCCCAAAAAAATTATTTCAGCAATGCGTAAAATCCAATCTCAATCGACTTCTAATCCCTGCACGATCAGTCAATGGGCAGCACTGGCCGCTTTGACTGGACCAAAAGATTTTATTCACGAGAACAAATATATTTTTGAAGAGCGTCGAAACCTAGTTGTAAAAGAGTTAAGTACTATAGATGGTATATCTTGCCCAATTCCGAATGGGGCCTTTTACGTTTACCCAGACATTAGCAAATTAATAGGTAAGAAAACTCAATCGGGAAATGTGATTTCTAACGACGAGCAATTTGCATTATCACTCCTAGAAGAAAAAAATGTAGCAGTTGTATTTGGAGCAGCATTCGGTCTTTCGCCAAACTTCCGTATAAGTTTTGCTACATCAATGGATGAGCTTCAAACTGCTTGTGATCGAATATCTTCATTTTGTAAAAATTTGGTTGATTAGTCTATAATACTATAGCGTCACCTTACGATCCGAATTAACCAGAACAATAAACCGGACCCCGAGCAAGGCTGCTGCAAACCCCAAGCCTGTGCCTAGTCCAGCCCATATACCTAAGGAGCCCCAATAAATTATAAATGCAAAAAAATATGCTGATGGAATACCTACCAACCAATAACTCAAGATTGTAATCAACATGGGCACCGTGGTATCCTGTATACCTCTTAGCAATCCTAAAGCCATTGCTTGACCACCGTCTACAAATTGAAAAAGTGCCGCAGCAATCAGTAGTAGTGCACCGATATAAATTATCTGGTCTCGAGCTGGATCATCTATATCAACATAAAATGACACAAGCATGTCCCCAAATATAATCAGAAAAATCATTGCAATAAAAGAAAAAAGCACCGAACAGGACGCGGCAACTTTAGCTCCTTTTTTTAAATATTCTAAATTTTTAACTCCCCAAGCATTGCCAGCTCTGATTGTAGATGCCTCTGCCAACCCTAAATGGATCATAAACATAACAGATGCTATTTGAAGTGCTATGCCATGAGCCGCAAGCGTTACTGCTCCAAACCAGCCCATCATTATTGATGAGGCAGTGAACAAACCAGCCTCAGCGACAATGCTTGTACCAATTGGCAATCCTAGTTTTGCAACCTTGAGGAACGCAACTTTGTCAAAATTAAAAAACCTTACCAATAGCTTATATTCAGGTAATTTCCAAAGTGCATACGCAGTGATCAAAAGTGCGGTAATAATTTGGACTATTACAGAAGAAATAGCGGCTCCGGAAACTCCTAATTCGGGAAAGCCTAACTTTCCAAAGATTAAAAGATAATTGAGGGGTATGTTTAAAAGCACAGTAGTTAATGTAATAATCAGCGTCACCTTGGTAAGGTGCAAGCCGGACAAGAAAAACCGGAAGACCATAGCCCATAGAGCAGGTATCAATCCAAACCCCACAATACGAGTATAATTTTCAGCATAGCCAGATATATCACTCGCTTGTCCAAGAAAAATTAGGATGGGCCCTGCATTGAAAAATAATGGTAGAATTAAAATTGCATATAGTAGCGATAACCATAACCCCATACGCATGTATCGTCTGGCAAGGGTTATCTCGCCTGCACTTGAAGTCGAGGCAACAAGAGGCTGAACTGCAAAAGAAAATCCAGCACCAAACAAAAAGAAAACAAAAAAGTAAGCATTCCCAAGGACTAGCGCAGCCAGAGCAGGTATCGAGTACCAACCCATCATTACAGTATCCGTGATACCAAGTGCTACATTAGCCAGATGTGTGCCAATAAGAGGTATAGCTAATTTAACAAGATTTTTCCCACTTGCACGGAAAGTCTGTTCATTCTCCATTAGAAATCCATGGCATTTGAACAGAGCTCTTTCAAGTCAATTATAAATTGAATGAGTTTATTTTGTGTTAAACATTAAAGCTCAGAGATGCATATTTTATAATTTACATGCATGAAGTCGATTTATTAAAATAGAAAAATTATTCTTACTCTTGTTTATTTAACTTTGCAGATTTAAAAAAGAGTAAAAAAGAGCAGCAGTAGATGACTGACCTATTGTCAGACTTAGACAATCAAGATTACGATGCGTCTTCAATAGAAATTCTTGAAGGTTTAGAACCTGTGAGAAAACGCCCCGGGATGTACATAGGTGGTACAGACGAACGCGCCCTTCACCATATGGTTTCTGAAATTTTAGATAATTCTATGGATGAGGCTGTAGCAGGTCACGCCAATCGCATCGAAGTGGAACTCAAAGAAAATTATGAAATCTCTATTAGAGATAATGGAAGAGGCGTTCCGATTGATCCACATCCTAAATATCCTGACAAATCAGCACTGGAAGTAATTTTCTGCACATTACATGCTGGAGGAAAATTTTCGGGGAAAGCGTATCAAACTTCTGGAGGATTGCATGGCGTCGGTGCATCGGTTGTTAATGCACTCTCTAGTTCTATGGTAGTACAAGTAGCCCGCAATAAGGAACTTTATGAACAAAAATTCTCTCGAGGTATTGCGCTTGGTAATTTAGAGAAGATTGGAAACGCTTCGAATAGGCGAGGAACTTATGTAAGTTTTGTGCCTGACAACGAAATCTTTGGAAATCATAAATTTAAACCCTCTCGACTTTTTAAATCAATTAGGTCGAAGGCATACTTATTTTCTGGTGTAGAAATAAGGTGGAAGTCAGAAATAAGTGATGGAGAAACACCAACCGATGCAACCTTCCATTTTCCTGGCGGCCTTTCAGATTTTTTAAACGAAACCCTGAATGGAGTTTCTACTTACGCCCATTCCCCTTTCGCTGGCACGGTTGATTTTTATGAAAAATTTCAAATTCCGGGTAAAGTTGAATGGGCCATAAATTGGACACCTGCGAGAGATGGTTTTGTTAAATCCTATTGCAACACAGTCCCAACACCCGAAGGAGGTACACATGAAAGTGGCTTCTGGGCAGCTATCTTAAAAAGTATTAAAAGCTACGGTGAACGCATTAATAGTAAGAAATCAAAAGATATTACGCGAGAAGACCTTACATTAGGCAGCTGTGCACTGGTGTCTTGCTTTATACAGGAACCTGAATTCGTTGGACAAACTAAAGACCGTCTTGCAACTGTGGAGGCTCAAAAATTAGTAGAGAGCTCAGTCCGGGACCATTTTGATAATTGGTTAGCATCTGATAGTAAGTCTGCAACTGCTATATTAGATTTTCTTATCTTAAGGGCAGAAGAAAGACTACGAAGACGACAAGAGAAAGAAACAGCCAGAAAGTCAGCAACCAAAAGGCTTCGATTGCCAGGAAAACTCGTTGACTGCTCAGAAAGCACACGAGACGGTACTGAAATATTTATTGTTGAAGGAGATAGTGCCGGGGGTTCCGCAAAAATGGCAAGGGATAGAAAAACTCAAGCACTATTACCATTAAGAGGAAAAATTTTGAATGTCCTTGGTGCCGCAAGCTCAAAACTGGGAACTAATCAGGAGATTAATGACCTAACACAAGCATTGGGTACGAGCTTGGGGTCAAAATTTAATATCGATGACCTCAGATATGACAAAGTAATAATAATGACAGATGCAGATGTGGACGGCGCACATATTGCATCTCTTTTGATGACATTCTTTTTCACACAAATGCGACCACTCATCGATCAAGGACACCTCTACCTGGCTTGCCCCCCACTTTTTCGTCTTACTCAAGGTTCACACAGAGTGTATTGCAAAGATCAAATTGAGCGCGACAAATGGCTGTCCGAAGGCTTGGGTGGCAAAGGTAAAATAGAAGTCAGCCGCTTCAAAGGCTTGGGAGAAATGGATGCCAAGGATCTCAAGCAAACGACAATGGATCCAAAAAGTAGAAAGCTAATTCGGGTATCTATTGATGAGGAACAGCCGGGTGAAACTGTGGATCTAGTTGATAGGTTAATGGGAAAAAAACCTGAATTAAGATACCAATATATTCAAAGCAATGCTCGTTTTGTCAACGAACTGGATGTCTAGTCTTTCCACTTAAGTCCAGTGAGCTTTTCTAGCAAAACTAAAAGATCATCAGGCACCACAACAAATTCCTCTGCAACTTTGCCCTGACCCGGCAAACGTGTACCCTCATCTTTAGATACTGCCGTTTCTAAATCATTTAGAAGGTTTTTGAGAGCAGGAGCGTTGTGGGGATCAATCAAAATATAGTATTGTCCAAGGTTATGAGGATCTCCATCTTTAGCTTTGAGGGGTTGCACAAATTGTGACGCCAAGCCTCCTGCAAGACCTGCGGCTAATACTTCTGCCATAAGCCCAAAACCCCATCCTTTATAACCACCGCTCGATACTAAAGAGCCTTCTAAAGCAGCCTCTGGGTCGGCTGTCGATTCACCATTCTTATCAAGGGCCCAACCAAAAGGTATTTTTTCACCAGCTGCTTTGGCCATTGTAATTTTGCCTAAGGCAACGGCCGTAGTAGATTGATCAAAATGAATTACAGTATTTCCTTTTCCGTCAGGCACCGAAAATGCAATTGGATTTGTTCCAATAATGCGTGATTTACCACCCGGTGCGGCGACAATTGGGGAAGCATTAGTAAACCCAATACCAATCAGATTGCTCTTTGCAATCTGTTCAGTAAAATACCCAAGTGATGTACAGGTGTGCGCATGCCCGATTGCTAAAGAACAGATGCCATTTTTCAATGCTGCTTCACGGGCTGGAACTATGCCTCTTTGGAATGCTGGCTGGGCAAATCCAAACTTAGCATCAACGCGCACTATCCCCGCTTTTTCTTGAGAAACGATCGGCTCAATATCGCCCCTAACCCTACCCGATTTAAGTTGAAGACAATAACTCTCCAAATAGTATAGACCACAAATCCTATTACCAACGCTCTCAGAGTTTGCGATTGCATCTGCCACCGCGTCTGCTATCCAGTCGAGTGCTCCAAATTTTACCAGAGTTGCTTTGGAAAGATTGAAAATATTCGTTACTGATAGTGTAGCCATGTTTAGCCTTTAAGCAGCAATTTTAAATTTCTTCGTTGAAGTTAGTACTTATTTTTAAAATTTTGACGATAAAACAATTAAATAATTCGTACTAAGTTGTGGAGGGTAATGTGGCCGCCCGACGAAATTGTATCATTGAATTTTCATAAGAACAATCTTTTGATCAATGTTCATTCAAGCCCACTAATGGATCTTTGAAATTAAGATAAATCAAAGGAAAAATTAATATAGGATTGACGAGCTAGACCTTTAAGCTATCACTATAATTCTTACAAGGATGTAAAATGAATTTAAGTAACGGTATCGAATATCTGGCCATTCCAGGTCCATCTGTAATTCCTGAAAAAGTTTTGCAGGCGATGCATCGATCATCGCCAAATATCTATGAAGGGGAACTTGTAAAATTAACAGATAATATTGTTCCTAAATTATGTACAGTTGCCAGAACTGAGGGCCATGTGGCAATGTATATTGCCAATGGTCATGGCGCTTGGGAGGCAGCTCTAGCCAACACAGCTGATATAGGCGATAAAATACTCGTAGTTGCAACAGGTCGGTTTGGACACGGGTGGGGAGAGATTGGACAAAAAAATGGCCTGAACACAACCGTATTAGATTTTGGAACCAGTAGCACTATAGACTTAGCTAAGCTGGAATCGGCTCTAAAAAAAGACAAAAACTACAAAGCGGTTCTGGTCACACACGTCGACACTTCAACTTCTGTAAAAAATGAAATTGCACCAATCCGAGCTTTGTTAAATAATCTTAATCACGAAGCCTTGCTGTTGGTTGACTGTATCGCTTCACTCGCATGCGATGAATTTCATATGGATGACTGGGGTGTCGATGTGATGGTAGCTGCCTGTCAAAAGGGTATCATGGTACCACCCGGCGTTAGCTTTGTATTTTTTAACCAAAAAGCAAAAGATCGACAAAAATCTCTTAAAATGGTGGCGTCTTATTGGGACTGGGATCCTCGCATAAACCCAGATTATTATTATAAGTATTTCGGAGGAACCGCTCCAACCCACCACCTCTACGGGCTTGATGTGGCTCTGGATATGCTTTTAAAAGAAAGTATCGAGGCGGTTTGGAAAAGGCATGAAGTACTTGCTAAAGCCATATGGGCGGCTATTGATGAATGGGCTAAGGGTGGAGAATTAAAGGCTAATATTCAAGATAAGAAGTTGAGATCAAATGCCGTCACTTCACTACGTGTAAACAAACCAAATGGTACCCTCCTGAGAGAATGGCTACAAGAAAATACTGGATTAACAATCGGCATAGGTCTAGGTATGGCTACGCCTAAAGACCCTAATGGAGATGGTTTTTTTAGATTAGGCCATATGGGTCACGTAAATGCTCAAATGATAATGGCGTTAATTGCAACTCTGGAAACCGCTATGATCGCTGTTGGGGTACCTCATGGCAATAATGCAATTAACAAGGCAGCATCAGTTATCGCAGAGCTTTAAGGACATTAGGAAGAACATTCTTAAGTAAATCTATTTCTTCATCTCGCCCAACGGTTACTCTAATTGTTCTGTCAAGTGGGGCAACCACGGGCTTCCTTACAAAAAGTTTCGCTTCAAGCAGGCCACTCATAATTTGATTTGCAAATTTTCCATCTTTTCCGCAGTCGATAGCAACAAAGTTTGTCGCAGATGGTATGGCAGATAAACCGTTTGATTGAGCAATTTGGTAAATTTCCTCCCTGCCAAACGAGATTTTTTTTACTATCTCTGACAAATATCTTTGATCTTTTATAGCAGCTATTGCTGCCACCTGAGACAACAAACTGTTTCCAAAATGGTTCCTTATCTTATCAAATTCAGCGATTAGCTCTTCATTTCCAATACCATATCCTATCCGAGCGCCAGCAACGCCATAGGCCTTCGAAAAAGTACGAAATCTAATCATTCTGGGATCATCTAAAAATATTGGGACTTTTGCTTCATCTGGAGCAAATTCAGCGTATGCTTCGTCCAAAACAAGCAAACTATCATTTGGCAGTTTGTCTAGTAGTGAAACTATTTGCTCACCGCGTGTCCAAGTGCCCATGGGGTTGTTGGGATTAGAAATGTACACTAGTTTTGCGTTAGTTTTAGCAGCAGTATCAATAAGAGATTGTAGATCTTCTTTATCGTCTAGATAGTCACATTTAAAAAGTTGCCCACCAAAACCCTCGACGTGATAGTTAAACGTTGGATAGGATCCATTTGATGTGACTACATTGTCGCCTACTTGGACAAATAACCTTACCAAATAGCCTAAAAGAGCATCAATGCCTTCCCCTATAACTATATTATTATCAGGAATATTATAGAAATTTGCCAGTACTTTTTTTAAATCATGGGCTGTTGGATCTGGATATTTCCAAATATCAACAGACAGGTTTTTTATTGCCTCAAGAACTTTCGGCGATGGACCGTAACAGTTCTCATTAGCACCAAGTCGCGCTGAAAATTTTTTTCCTACAATACGTTCATGCTCCTCCGGAGCAACAAATGGAATACTGGCCGGAAGTGATTTTACAATTTTTGTTAATCGATGGTCACTCATACGAGGATACAAAACCAATTTTTTCAAGGAAGCAAGAGCCGTTGCAGATTTAACATAACCGATTTACTATCCAAGAAAGAGACGACCATTTTTGATTGAAGGGCATATCATTGGACAACAAAGCACTTCCCTTTGCAAGCTATGAATGGAAAATTGCTTGGCGGTATCTGAGAGCCAAGCGAGCTGAAGGCGGTGTAAGTGTGATGACTTGGATTAGCCTCATTGGAATTACACTCGCAGTTTTTGCTTTGGTAGCAACATTATCAGTAAGATCCGGTTTTAGGACTGAGATTGTTGACACAATATTAGGGGCTAACTCACATATAACACTATATAAAGCACCGTCTCAGGATCAGTACGGAAACGTTAGCAGGACTTTCAAAGACTATGACGAAATAGCGTCTAAACTGCTTTCATTACCAAGTGTTAAAGGGAGTGCTCCTCTCATTAGAAGTCAGATTATGGCGACATTTGACAATCGTAACACTGGATTAGAGGTTTTCGGCATATCTTATGAAAACCTGCTTCGTCTTGATAGAATTGCAAAGCCAGAAGAATTCGAAGGTGATATGAATGATTTTAAAAATGGCATCGCTATAGGCTCAGGAGTTGCTAGGGAATTAGGCATAAAAGTTGGTGACAGCATCAAACTGATTTCACCAAATGGAGTAAGGACCGCATTTGGAACTTCGCCGCGAGTTAAACAGTTCAAAATAGTTTATATATTCACAGCCGGAAGGTATGATATTGACAGAACTAGGTCATATTTACCGTTCAGTGTCGCACAAGAGTACTTCAACAGAGAAGGATTAGCAGACGAAATTGAAGTCCTTTTAAATAATCCAAGCAATCTCACCGAAGCTACTTCCCAGATAGAAAATGTCGTCGCTCCTGATGTTCAGTTATGGACTTGGAGAGATGCTTCAAGCAGTTTTTTGCGAGCTCTTGAGATAGAAGACAATGTAATGTTTGTTCTCATGTCAATTTTGGTGATGATAGCAAGTATGAATATTATATCTGGTTTAATCATGTTGGTTAAAAATAAAGGTAGGGATATTGGAATATTACGCACTATAGGACTATCACGAGGCTCAATAATGCGAATATTTATGATATGTGGGGCTTTCACCGGAATTTTAGGTACTATTTTGGGTATAGCTTTGGGCTGCCTCTTCGCAATATATATTGACCCCATTTTTTCTGTAATTAATGTTCTTTCCGGTGGCGGTGTTTGGGATCCATCCATTAGAGGAATATATTCTGTGCCCGCAGAGTTACATGTTATTGACTTAATAAAGGCGACCTGCTTATCTTTAGGCTTAAGTTTTTTAGTTACAATTATTCCTGCAAGAAGAGCCGCCAGCCTTCACCCAGTGGATGCTCTTCGTTATGAATAAACCGGTATTAGAACTAGCATCTATTAAAAAAAGCTTTTCCAAAGGAAGTTCAAATAAAATTGAAGTACTAAAGGGTATAGATTTACAATTATTTCCAGGAGAAATTGTTGCTTTAGTTGCGCCGTCTGGCGCAGGTAAATCTACCCTTCTTCAAATTGCTGGGTTACTCGATAAACCACTCAGCGGTAAAATATTTATAGATGGGCAAGAAATACAAAACAAAAGTGATAATCAACTAACCATGATACGGAGGCGAGAAATTGGCTTCGTTTATCAATTTCATCATCTGTTGCCCGAATTTTCATCAAGAGAAAACATTGATCTGCCTCAACTTGCCAATGGGCTTCCATCAAAAGATGCTCAACGACGGTCAAACGAACTGTTAGATTTGGTAAATCTTGCAAATAGATCTAATCATAGACCAGCAGAGCTGTCTGGCGGTGAGCAACAAAGAATAGCAATTTGCAGAGCGCTTGCGAATAAACCCAAAATAATTTTAGCAGATGAGCCCACTGGAAATTTAGATCAGAACACCACTTTGTCAGTTTTTGAGTCTTTGCTGAAGATTGTCAAAAAAACAAATTTAGCTGCCTTGATCGCGACACACAACTTAGATCTGGCGAGGCGAATGGACAGAGTTGTTGAATTAATCGACGGAAAAATAAGTTAGCTTCGATTATAATCATCGCTCAGATTATTAGGATCTGCTCCCAGTAAAAAAAGGAGTAACCTGACAATATTTTTAGTTCCTTGTCTGAGCCAACCATTTTTGCGATATTTCCTTGATGAGGTAGTTATAACAATGGGCATGCGGAATAATTTTCCTTGAAACCGTAATGCTAATTCTACATCTTCCATAATGGGTATCGGTGAATAACTGCCATTTTCCATGAGTAACTTTCTAGGTATTAACAATCCCTGGTCACCATAAGGGAGATTAAAAATTAACGATCGAGCGTTTGCCCAAGTTGATGTCATTGAAGCCAGTGGATGAATTATATCAAAAGATAATTTACAGTAGTATCCAGCGTCTTTATTAAAATACTTTTTTACAATTTCACTCCAACCTGGTTCAAGCACTGAGTCACTGTGTATGACAAATATGAAATCGCCTTTGGCTGAATTCACCCCTTTTTTTAGTTGATAGCCTCGGGAGGCTTGGCTTGAGATAAATTTTCCCCCACACTCTTCCACAATTTCTCTTGTTTGATCTGTAGAGCCACCATCTACAACAATTAACTCTCTAACAATTCCAGCTTCAATACCTTCAAATAAGCTCGCAAGTGTCTTTCTAACCGTATTTTGTGAGTTCAATGTTGGAATTACTATTGATATTGGTGCGCGCATGAGTTTTCCATATGATTAAAATGCGGTAAGTTTTAAAAAGGAGCTATTAAATGGTAACACCGCTTAATAACCGAAAGGTTTTGGGGCTGAAAGGAAGCGACTGTAAAAAATTTCTGCAAAGTTTAATAAGTAATGACATTAATCTGATTCATGATGGTTTAGTTTATAGCGCTTTACTAACTCCTCAAGGCAAGTATATAGCTGATTTCTTTGTTGTACCGCTTGAAGATGCATTCGGAATTGATGTTCACGCAGATCTGGCCCAAACCTTACTTGAAAGATTTAATGTTTATAAACTGCGGTCGGATGTTGAAATAAAAGAATTAGAAGTCACGGTCGCATTGGGACTCACTGATCCCCCAGAAGGGGCCTTCACCGATCCCCGGCATCCAAAACTAGGGTGGCGTTTATACAGCATGGATGCAGAGAAATTTAACCAGCCCATAAATTGGACAAAATTACGGGTTGATTACGTAATTCCAGAATATGGGAGCGAACTAACTGGCGAAAGTTATATATTGGAAATGGGATTTGAGAGACTAAACGGTGTTGATTTCAAAAAAGGCTGCTACGTAGGACAAGAAGTTACGGCCAGGATGAAACATAAAACAGAATTGCATAAAGGGTTGGTAAAGATAGGCTCCGAGGAGACCATGGTAGTTGGAGAAGAATTATTTTTAAATGATAAGCCAATAGGGTCTGTACTGACGGTTTATGACAGGTCAGCTTTAGCATATGTACGTTTAAAAAATAGAGATGAAATACTGTCTACAAAAAGTACCAAAAGGATATTCGTAGATACAAACCCAATTTCATCGAACTAAGCTCTCTCAGAATATTCCATCGTCTCAGTATTCACTACTATGGCTTCATCTTGAGAAATAAATGGCGGCACCATAACTTTCACACCATTATCCAGAATTGCAGGTTTAAAACTATTTGCTGCTGTTTGGCCTTTAACAACAGGCTCTGTCTCAACAATTTGGCATACCACTTTAGCAGGTAATGAAGCATTCAGCGCCTCGTCATCGTAAAATTCGACAACAATTTGCATACCATCTTGCAAAAAAGGTCTTCGGTCACCAAGAAGGTCGGACGGCAATTCTATTTGTTCAAATGTTTCTGTATCCATAAAAACGAGCATTCCATCATTTTCATACAAAAACTGTTGATCCTTTTGTTCTAAGCGAACCTTCTCAACTTTATCTGCACTTCTAAAACGTTCATTGAGTTTGGTTCCTGTACGAAGATTTTTTAATTCAACCTGAGCAAAAGCACCTCCCTTACCCGGTTTAACATGTTCAACTTTTATAGCAGCCCAAAGCCCCCCATCGTGATCAAGCACATTTCCGGGTTTTATTTCATTTCCATTTATCTTCGGCATTTTAAATAAAAAACCTATTTGTTGATTGTTTAGGCAGCAGCTCTACCTAACATAAGGAAGTTAAACAAGGCTTTTGACAGGGGTCGCCTGATAGCTATGCATTATCATCATAGTAGCTATGCATTTTTAGGCTACCCGAATCAGTTTTAATGGTACATAAGCCTCGTTACGCCAGAAATATAAAGTGAAGGACGACGAGATGAAAGATTTCGTTGACGCATCAGCGTTTAATACAGAGCAAGGAAACCGGGCCAGGAAGTTATTCGCCGCGGTCGTTCTGGCGGCATTGGATGATGCGATTGCAGATGACAGAAAATACGGAAACGGCCCCGAGCAGATAGCTCGGTGGGCAAGATCACGCGATGGGCGTGAAGTTTTATCGTGCGCCGGCATTGATCCAAATGAACGAGTTGTGAGTGGATTAATGGAATTTGTTGCTAAAGGTGTTAGGACTTCCGTTGCTCTTTCTAGAGAAGAAAGTGAGAGACGAAACGCAGCCTCTGATCACGCTGAGGCAGCCTAAATTTCAAAGTCGTTGTCTAGTCTTTATTCAACTCCTGTAGTAAATTTTTAATTGCTTTGAAACTTTCATTTCCTACTTCCTTATTACTTATAATAGACTTGTAATACTCTTCAGGGTCATAGCGCGCGACTGGTAGGTTAAGATACTCAACTGTCAATAAACCGGAAGCAGATAGAACATCAAAAGCAGCCAGATACTCATCATAACTAGCATTTATTAACTGAGACTTGGCATCTAATAATTCTTGCTCAGCATTAAGCACATCCAAGGTAGTTCGCGCCCCAAGGAATGCCTCCTCTTTAACCCCATCAAAAGCAACTTCAGCAGCCTCTATTTGTTTCTCGATCGCGTCTCTACTCGCCTTAGACACTTCCAACATTGCATATGCCGATGAAATCGTTTGCTCGATCGTATCAATCTGTACATGCAAACCAGAGCGAACAGCCTGCAGATTAGCAAGGGCCTGTCGCTCTTTTGCAGATATTGAACCACCTTGATAAATTGTTCCACTTAACTGTAGGCCAATAGACGCTTGCAGTGTGTCAGGTTGAGCATCACTATCCGAAAGTCCAATATCACCGTTTAAAGTCATCTTGGCTTTTGATGAAGCTTTAATGCGTTTTAATGTTAACTCGCTGGCTTTTATTTGATATTGTAGTTGCCTAAGGTCAGGATGGGAAGAAGAAGCAATAGATAGTGCCTCCTCGATTGTTGTTGGCACAGCTGGCATTTCTTTTGGCGGAAGCAAGTCTTCCGGCAACGTCCCTACAGCATTTTTAAATACCGCCTCAGCTTGAACTAGTAGACCTTTAGCGGCTGAAAGTGCGCTTGCGGAAGATGCGAGCCGAGCTTCTGCGAGCGCTACATCGGTTCTTGTAATTTCCCCTACTTCGTAGCGGTCTTTTGCCGCTGTGAGCTCCTCTTCGATTACAGAATAGTTGTTTTCTCTCAATCGAACGGTTTCCCTACCTTCCAGAACCCCCATAAATGCACTGACTGCACCTCCTAAAACTCTTTGTTCTAATGCTATCAGTCCTTGGCGTGTAGCAAGAACATTTTGCTTGGTTACATCAGCAGCAAGCCTGTTGGAACCGCCATCGAATATAGTTAAAGACGAGTTCAAACCAACGTTACCCCGCCAAACAACATCGCTCGTCACACTTCCTGCGGTATCAGTTTCACTCCAGTTTCCCGAAAAATTAGCAGCCCACGAAACTATTGGTAATAATGCGGAGGATGCTATGATTGTATTTTCATCGGCAGCTCTCAATAAGGCTCTGTTCTGATCTAGTAACCCTGAATTATTATATGACTCTACAAGCGCTTCAGAAAGGCTCTTAGCATGGAGCGGTAACAAAAAAGAAGCAAATAAAAAAGTTACTGAAACTATTGAAGACTTTAGAATAACTTTCATTTTATTACCCAAATATTAACGATTGAGGCAACTGCCAAGTTTATAATGTGAAGGTCAGTTCTTTTTTAAAACAATCTAGAACAGGTGCTGCAGCATTAAAACCGAATCGCCAACTTATTTCATCATTTAGTTTATACCCAATTTTAACTCTGCCAAGTGCCCCCTCCATAAAAATGGCCACCATCCTTCCACCGTCTTTTAATTGAGACGATATTTTATGCGCTACCAGCTCAATCCCACCTTGTATGAAAATTACATCATATGGAGCGTGGCTTGGTGCTCCCTCATGCAAAGGCCCTTTTTCAACAATGACATTGTCGATACCATGCTCAGTAAGAGCGGTTTGCATTTCATTAGCTGGTTTCTCCTCACTTTCCAAAGCCACTACCGCTTCTGCAAGGTGCGCTATGATAGCAGCAGAATATCCAAAAGCCGAGCCAACATCCAAAACGAGTTCGCTGTCATTAACATCTACTAGATCAAGCATCTTTGCTAATGTGCGAGGATCCAAAATTACTCTGTCATTTCCAATACGAATATGTTCTCCAACATACGCCGTATCTCTATTCTCTGATGGAACAAAGGCCTCGCGCTTTATTGATAAAAAAGCCTCTATAATTGGAAATTTCGTAACGTCAGATGGACGAATTTGATTATCAACCATCATCCTACGGCGTACTACATTGTCAGACATTTGCAACTCTCAAAAAGTTAAAGCACAACCGTGTATTGACACAACAGCCGTATAGTATCAATGCAATTCATTAAATAATTTCTGCTTGCCTACAATATTTGTAAGTATCAAAACAAAAGATATTTATCCTGTTATTGGAAGCCGCTCTTCCACCATGCCAGCGTACCAACTAGAACCAAATGGGATAGCTTCATCATCGAATATATAATCTGGATTGTGCAGCATTTGACTATCTCCATTTCCTAAAAAAATAAATGCGCCAGGTTTTTCCATCAACATGTAAGCAAAATCTTCTGATGGCATAATTGGTGGTGTGTCTGTATCAACTTCAGACACCAATGATGCAACCGAGATAGCATGTTGTGTAGCTTCTTCATTATTATCCGTTATTGGATAGCCCCGTTCATATTCAATAGTTATCTCGCATTGATTTGCTGCTGCAGTACCCTCTGCTATCTGGTGCAAGCGCTCTTGAACAAGGTCACGCATATCTTCATCCAAACTACGAACAGATCCCTCTAGTTCGACCGTATTTGCTATAACATTGAGTGCACTGCTGTCAGTTTTAAATGTGCCAGCTGTGACAACCACACGTTTAAGCGGATCAATAGACCGAGATACAATCAGATTCAAATTTACAAGTATCTGTGCAGCTACCAAAGTCGTATCTACTGCTAAATGCGGCATTGCTGCATGTCCACCTTTACCTGTGAGTATAATTTTGAAACGATCAGCCGATGCCATTAATGGTCCCGGTCTGATTGCAAATTTGCCTGTTTCAATTCCAGGCATATTGTGAATGCCGTAAAACTCATCAATATTAAATCGAGTTACAAGTCCATCATCAATCATTGCTTTGGCTCCTGCACCTCCTTCCTCAGCAGGTTGAAAAATCACAGCGGCTTTTCCATCAAAGTTTCTTGTTTCGCAAAGATATTGTGCAGCACCCAAAAGCATTGCTGTGTGCCCATCATGACCACAGGCATGCATTACACCTGGAACTTCAGATTTATATAAGACATCTGACTTTTCATCAATAGGGAGTGCATCCATGTCAGCTCTCAAACCAATTACGCGCCGTGACGTGTCAACTTGACCATGAATAACTCCAACGACACCTGACTTACCGACGCCTTCAACCACCTCGTCACAACCGAAACTTCTCAAAAGATCAGCAACCTTGGCTGCAGTTTTCGGCAGTTCATATTGCAATTCTGGATTTCTATGGAAATCATGTCTCCATTTTACAATCTTAGGGTATAACTCGGCAAACCGATTTTTGATGGGCATTCGTACCTTCCAAGTTAAATTGCCTTACCAATGCCAAAATGTCAGGCGCTGTTCAGTTGCACAAGTTAAATTTTTCTTTTAGTGGATGCCTCCAACAAAAGACAATTTCACATCAGGAAAAAATGAAACAAAAAGAGTTTTTATTAGGTGTAAGCGCTATGCTGCCACTCTTATTAGGAGTTGTACCGTTTGGTTTAGTTTTTGGGGTCCTGGGCATTAGTAGTGGCCTGTCAGAAACTGAGACCATTTTGATGTCTAGTATTATTTTTGCGGGAGCTAGTCAGGTTGTTTTTGCACAATTATGGGCTGCTGGCTCTGCCTATATTGTTATTGGGAGCTCAGTGGCACTGATTAATTTAAGACATGTCCTATATAGCGCTTCGGTAGCTCAACACCTGGACAAATTGAATTTTAAATGGAGAATAATCCTTGCCTACTTATTAACCGATGAGGCCTTTGCAGTATCCATAAAACGATTTACCTCACATGGGACAAGTGGACCAGTGCATTTTTTCATGCTTGGTTCAGGTCTAACACTCTGGCTCACATGGCAAACCTCGACAATTATTGGAGTGATTGTAGGATCTACTATACCGGAGAATTGGGAACTTGCATTTGCTATACCATTAACTTTCATAGCAATAGTGGTTCCATTGTTACGGAGTATTCCGACTATCGTTAGTGCGCTAACCTCCGGATTAATTGCTATTTGTGGCCAATCATTACCTTGGAATACTTGGATAATTATTGCAGCTCTTGGAGGAATTTTGATGGGTGCTTTCGTCGAAAAATGGAATCACAACAAATGATTTGGTTTGTTATGATTTTAACTGGATTGATAAATTTTATATTTCGCATTTCTATGTTTTCTGGAATTCGCAATATTCAATTACCATTATCGCTTAATCGATATGTCGTATATGTGCCTACTTCAGTGTTATCAGCAATTATAGCAAGCAGTCTTATTTCTTTTAATGGTCAAGAAGTTTTATATGAAGCAGAAAAACTAGTGGCCGCATCAATAGCCGTTATATTTGCATATTTAACAAAATCTGTCTCAGCGACTTTAGTAGCAGGATTAATAACTATTTGGATAATGTAGACTTCAAACTGCAACTAACTATTCACGTATATTTTTATGCAATTTGGATTTAAAATTTAGGCAGTACTTAATCGACTGGAAGATATAATGCGATTTGTATATGCCGTATTAAGTATGCTTCTAAATTTCTAAAATTTGAAAAAGTTATTTGCTTTTTTAACTCAATTCCAATGCACATATCAGGACATATCAAACTTGGCTAACGAAAAAACATTTAAAGCAATAACATGGTTGCTATTCTCAATTATATGTTTCGACCTTATGGCTGTGCATATTCGATATCTTTCAATCACCTATACCCCGGAAGAACTTTCTTTTTATAGAAACACACTCGGCCTAATTCCGAGCATATTACTTTTATATTTTACGGCGGAATTATCTTTAAAACTTCAAGATTATAAAATTAAGCAATGGAAGCTTGCCTTTTTTCGTGGATTTATAGTGGCACTGGCTCAGTTACTTTTTTATACAGCAATAAGTAAACTAGACTTGGCAACAGTCGCAACTTTAGGACAGACAGGTCCGATCTTCATAGCGATATTAGCAATAGTTCTTTACAAAGAGTATGTTGGGGTCTGGCGCTGGGCAGCAATTTTTATTGGCTTCTTGGGTACAGTCCTAGTGATAAAACCAGGGAGTGATATTTTTAACTGGAATTCAATACTGCCAATCGGCGCATCATTTTGCTATGCGCTATCCATAGTCACTCTTCGTAGTTTTAAGAAAGAAATTTCAAACTCCATATTGTATTTATATTCCGCAACTGCAGCTGCTCTTGGTGCCGGCTTATATGCCAGCCTGTCAATCACATTTACACCAATTCAAAACTACTCAGATGCGATTTTGCTGCTATCAATGTCTTTTTGCGGAGGATTTGGTGTTGTATGCCTCATGATTGCCTATCGGGCTGCTGAATCCTCTGCAATTGCACCATTCAACTATTTCGGAATAGTATCGGCTTTTGTGCTTGGCTGGGTAGTTTTTGGGGAATTCCCATTGGACACACTATTTCCTGGTGTTCTTTTCATAGTTACGGCAGGGTTAGTTATCATATGGCGAGAAAAATTAAATAAAAATTGATGGGTGAAACTAATGAAATTACCAAAAAATAATTTCAAGAAAAACTTAATAAATGGAGTACATCAACTTGGAATATGGAACTCCATATCGGGAAACTCAGTACCAGAGCTCTTAGCAACGTGTGGATTTGATTGGGTTCTCATTGATACAGAGCATGCACCCGTTGAAACTGTAGAAATTCAAAGCAGTTTGCAATCGATAGCAGCATATGAAAATGTTTCCGCCGTCGTAAGACCGGCAGCAAACGATCCCATTTTGATAAAACGAATACTCGACATGGGAGCCCTCACCTTACTTCTTCCTTACATTCAATCAGCTCAAGAAGCGGCGGATGCTGTATCCGCTGTAACATACGGTCCAAATGGTTTGAGGGGAATGGCTGGAATGACCCGAGCAACAAGATATGGGTCTGTCGAAAACTATTTCAAAAGAGCAAGCGAAGAAATATGTCTATTAGTTCAAGTCGAAACAATGGAGGCGATAGAGCAGATCGAAGCTATTGCATTAACCCGTGGCGTTGATGGTGTTTTTATTGGTCCAGCAGACCTTAGTGCGAGCATGGGTTATCCTGGTGAAATAAATCACCCAAAAGTAGTAAAAGTAATAATGGATGCAATTAGTAAATTGAAGTCACTTAAAATGCCATCTGGAATACTCACTCTGGATTTCGAAAGTGCCAACCGTTATATTTCTGCGGGAACTACTTTTACAGCTGTAGGGGTAGACATGGTATTACTGGCAGAGAGCACTAGAAATCTACGCAAACAGTTTACCTGATTGTTAGCATTGCTTGGAGAACATTAGCCATAATGTGGTTATTCTGAACTTGTGTTGCAAAACGTCTTGATCAAGCTAGTTCTGCAACAGCGAAGGGTTTGTACTTATGCCAAAAAAAGCACTTAAATTGAAAAAGTTGTTAATTGCTCTCTCACTTATTATTATTGGAAAAACACAATTGATTGCGGAAAACCTTATAGAAAGCGGTAGGTGGATTTATTTCGCTGATAACGTTATGGGGGGCATATCTGTAGGATCGTCTGAATATGTGAAAGTAGCGTCAGGAAAAGCAATACGGCTTTATGGCGAGGTATCTACTAAAAATAACGGAGGGTTTATCCAGGTACGCATGCCTTATTCAATAGACCAATTAAAAAAATATAAAGGTATAAAAATTAAGATGAAAGGCAATGGTGATGAATATTTCTTACACCTGAGAAATAGAAGCTCAAGACTTCCTTGGCAGTATTACCATGCCAGTTTTAAATCGGAGCCTACCTGGAAAGAAGTAAATATTCCCTTTCAAAAATTTAAAAGGTCCTCAAATTTTATGAAAAGTGTTTTTGATCCTAATACTATAAAGACAATCGGAATAGTTGCTTATGGTAAGGACCATACGGCGGATATCATAGTATCGGAACTGCAGTTTTATTAATTTGAGGTAAAACTTAAGACTCGAAAGCTGAAAAAACATTATTATCAATACCACCTCTTGATAAGTTTTTTGTTCAAGATATTTTATGGTCGTAGCCAGCAGTCATCTTTAATGCGTTTGAGGTAAATATGGATCCTGTTGATAATACAAAAACAAAGCAACTTCTATTAGATTTCTCTCGTCGATCAATGAGAACAGACGATGTCGGTCTTGCAAAACAGCATGCTCAAAAAAGCGGTTATCTTGCATCAGATGAAACACCAACAAAGTTTGGATCTGTATTAGCTTGCTACTTGGGGTTTAATACAGAGTTAATGGACGAAATAGATTATGGCACTTGAAGAAGACATATATGAAATGTACCGGGATGGCCCTTTTGATTGGTTTAACCCGATAGATTTCATGACAAGCACTTTAACCGGTGGGCCATCAGGCAGTTGGTCTGAAAAAACACATTCAGAAAAAATTTTTGAAATAGCCAAACAATATCCAAATCTATCTACTGCCGATGTTGAACATTTTATATCATCTCAGAAGAAAAAAAGGGGATTAGGATAAGTCTCAAAAAGGCTAAATTTCTGAGCATTTTTGAGCATACTATATGTTGGGAAAATATAAGAATTGTACGGTGGCAACTATGATCTAACCTTATCTTCATTTTTTCACAGCGACTTGCCATATTAAGTTAATTTAAGTAACTAATCAAATAGTTGTCCATTTCTCAGCGTATTGATTCTAGGCGGGTTGGCGGAGTGGTGACGCAGCGGATTGCAAATCCGTGTACACCGGTTCGATTCCGGTACCCGCCTCCAAAAAAATTCTCTACAACTTTCTTACTTACTCAATATTATAACTTTTCTGAATTAATGGATATTGGCGTAAGGTTTCTTTTACGTGTAACATTTTATTGATCACAATGACGGAGGAGTGCAGTGAAAAAAATTGCAAGAAGTCGCTATGCTATATTACGAGAGTTGACAGACGCCGCTTTAGAGGAAGCGGTAACTACTTATATGAATGACGGATGGAAACCTGTAGGAGGATTAGTGATTAGTTATAATGAAGATTTGGAGCATAAAGAATATATTCAACCCATGTCTAACTAAAATTTCTTATATACCTAATTGAATTAGACAATTCTTTAAACGCAAAATGATGAGCCATATGCCCAACATTTGGTAAAATATGGAGGCGAGAATTCGGAATTACTTCGTTGAAAGCAACAGCCTGACTTTTAAAGGGCAATAAAATATCTTCTTTACCATGGATTATCTCGACTGGCATTTCTATGCGCCCATAAGATGCAAAGTTTTGTTTCAGTGCTTGCGAAGCAACAAGCAAGTCGCCTTTGTTTGCTTTGATTGTAGACCGCCGCCTGGAAAGATCTGAACCAACATAATCTAGATACCCTGTTGGAATATCTTGCGGTTGAAACATTCGCGCCGCAAACTTTTCAATAGAACCACTCTCAGCTCTTTTGGCGACACTGGAAAAGTATAACTCGTAAGCGATCCTTAAAAGACCCATATCGTTTGCTAATTTTGAAACTCCAGAAAAAGGCATATTTAAGCCCGCGATAGAAACTACACCCTTCACGTCCTCTGGAAATTTTGTAGCCCAGGCCATAGCGACAGAAGCGCCCCAACTGTGGCCAACAAGGATAAGATTTTTTCCTTGAATATTTTTTACATATGACCTCGCTTGAACCGCCTGCCGTTCAGCGTCCCATTTGCTTTCATCTCGCTCAGAATATCCAAAACCGGGTCTATCAATATAAATTAACCTGCTATCAAGTTTTGAAAGTAAGCGCATGGCAAACACCCAATCACGAAGATTTATGAAAGCTCCGTGAATAAATACTATATCTTGAGATCCATCCCCCTCAAAATATCCGTGCGAACGATAGCCATTTACATTTAAAATTGTGCCAACTGCAGGTACCTTTTTCTCTGCAAATTTATTTGGTATGGCGTAATTTTCCACTCTATCACAAGCAGCCATTCCATGGGCGATTAGTCCAAGTCCAAAATTTCGTCTTGATATGATTGAACTAGCCATAGAATAAATTATCCAATAACTAAATTATGGCTACACTTACTATTTTATAAGCAAGTGCCAATAAGCGTTTCACCAATAAGTGAGAAGTATGTAATTAAGTACCGTATCTGGCAAGGTATTTTTTCTAAATCAAAATAACAGAAAAACAGAATTCATTATGAACCTTTATCAATAACCCTTGTTATTTCTCTAGCACTCCACGGAGTATTTTTCCTCAGTTTTATTTGACCATCTTTACCAATTAGGATTATCAAAAACCCTTTTGGCCTAAAACGCTTTCTTAGATTTGAATTTGGCTCCGGCGTATGATCTACAAATACTTGCACATCCCTGCTTAAAAGTGCATTTGGATCTGAGGCAAACATTTCGATCTGCTGTTTCAACTTTGGATCTAAATGTGAATTTGAAAACACTAGCACTACACGCTTTTCCCAAATTAAGTTTCGTATTTCAGTATCGGGCTCCACATAAGTAATGTCTAAGGAATTCGCTGTTGCATATGCACTAGATGCAAAAAAGAGAATACAAGCAAAACGTAAAAGCTTAAGCATCTTTAAACCCAAT
>LUQC01000002.1:35446-39847 GCA_001627925.1 Rhodobacteraceae bacterium REDSEA-S34_B6
AGGTAAACTACAACTTAAATTTTCTTTTGGTAACTTCAAATTATAATTTCATCTACTGCCTTAGGATGCTGAGTTATCTGCTCATACCCAGTTTCTGTAATAATGAAACTATCACCAACCTGTGCTCTGAAGTCATTCGTCAATACTGAACCATCAACAGCGAATACCATGCCAGGTTCCAAAATTGTTTTGTCACCTCTTATTAGCTGCGGGTTTTCCAAAAAACTGTATCCCGTTGCGCGCCCACATCGAAATGGATAATCATAACCTGCTCCTTGAATTACCTCTGCATATGCTTCATGCACTTGTTCTGCTTTAACGCCGGGCCGTAATTCGGCTAAAGCAGCTTCCTGACTTGCTAAAGCTGTTTCATAGACCTTTATGTGCTCTGGATTCGCCGAATTGATCCAAAATGTGCGATCAAACCCTAATTTAAATTTGTTAAAGTTCGTCATCCCACAAAAACACAAAAAAACTGGATCTCCACTTTTCATAATACGGTTAGAAGCTCTATGGTGAGTTTTTGTAATGTCTTGGCCTGATGCCATAATTTGCAGAAAATTTGTATTGGGAGACATATCAGTTGGCATATAATGTTTGTTTAATAGCTCAGCTGCTAATCTTGCTCCAGCTGCCGAAGTTGCTATAGCAACTTCAAATTCTGGTCTTCCATCAATAATCGCCTCTCTACCTGCCTTCATCATTGCATTTGCTACCTGCCCAGCGTGACGAGCAATTTGAAGTTCTTCTGGTGATTTAATCATTCTCATTTCACTTAAGATTTCGGAAAAATTTATAAATTTTTCCTTGGAAAGTAATGAGTAAAGGTAAGATAATACGACTTGAGGAATTCTATCCGTTTCAATACCTATCTTTTTTGATGACTTTAATAGATCGGGTAATTTTTCGCGCCATTCATCACCCATCCCATCATTCCAAGTGGAAATTTCATCACAGTGAGCAAGAGACCTAGCAGAATTTTCATCAATCTGAGGAGTGATAAGTACACTGGGACTATTTTCACTTACGATGAATATTGTTGGTCGTCCAAACTCCATATGAAGATAATCATAATAACCAGTAAGATAAAAAATATTATCATCATCTGTGACTAAGGCAGTATCAATTCCCCATACGCGCATAAGATCTTTAAGGTCTTTTAATCGTGCTTCGTAAAGGTTTTTCAAGCTTGTAACTCCCTCTTTGGCAAAAGTTTACGCACCAAGCTACTCCAGACCTTCACCCCAATAGGCAATAAGCTATCGTTAAAGTCGTACGAACTGGAGTGAAGTGGATCAGAACCACTCCCACTTTTTCCATTACCTAACAAAAAGAGACATCCAGGAACAATATTAGAGAAATGAGCAAAATCCTCAGAAAAGCTCATAGGCTCACAATTTCCGTTAAAATTTAAGCCAAGCTCTTCGGCAACTTTAATCACAGTGGCTGTTTGTTCAGCTGAATTTATCGTTTCCACAAATTCAGTTTCAAATGAAACTTGACGGTCAATTTCATGCGCCCGACAAATTCCTTCGACTATTCTATTGATTAACCCTTTATTAAACTTGTCCCAGGCAAAACATTGCGAGCACCATTGGAAATAATATTTTGAAGGCTTTGGATAATTTCGGACCCTACCGAAATCGTATCACGTCCAACATGGGGCATTGAGGCGTGTCCTCCTTGGCCTTTCAATCTTATTTCAAAAAGACTTTCTGAGGAGCAAATCAGACCTTTTCTGGTCATTAAGTGCCCAGTTTCAATACCCGGCAAGTTATGAACAGCAAATATATTGGAAATAGGGAATTTTGATAGTAGGCCCTCATCTAACATTGCCTTTGCACCCAAGCCATTTTCTTCATTTGGCTGAAAAATAAAAATCACTGTACCGTCGAAATCTAAACTATGGGCCAACTCTTCTGCTGCTCCTAGTAACATAGTCATGTGACCATCATGACCACAGGCATGCATAACACCAGGGTGCGTTGACGAATATGAGTGCTTAGAGGTTTCTTGAATTGGAAGGGCATCCATATCAGCCCTCAACCCAATTGTTTTTTTGCCTGCACCGGATCGTAGGATGCCGACCACTCCGACCCCTTCAACGACCTCAAGTCCTTTGGCTCTCAAAAACTTTGCAATTTTTCTTTTTGTTTGAGTTTCTTGAAAACCAAGCTCGGGAAATCGATGAAATTCATGCCTAAGACCTGTCAAAGTTTCAATAGAAATAGTCAAGTTTCTTCCTCATGCTTTAAGGATATACTTTCTGCACTTTCATTTTACAGAACTGAAATCAAATAAAAAGTGAAGAAAATAATGGAATTTAACCGTAAGCATCTTATCAACTTTTAACTTTTATTTGGACAGAACGAAGATGGTATTTCTTTTTTCTTCTCTCTTATCAATACATACAACCCTGAGCCAACTATAAATATTATACCGGTAAAAATATATAAATCGGGGATATCTCCAAAAAAGGTCCACCCCCAGAAAATACTCAATGGTAATAGAACATATTCAAATGGCGCAACGCTCGCCGCAGCCGCAGTACTGTATGCCTTTGACATGAAATAACTCACCCCGGCAGCTAAAAAACCTAAGGCAACAAAATATGGGAGGTCTGATATTTCCGGATCAGACCAACCTTTAAGTATAAACTGTAGACTAGTATTTGAGCTGACAGCTGCTAATTTCCCATCTCCAAAGATAAATCCAAAAATTAGGCTGAAAATTACAAAGGTTAGCTGAATATAAAATGCCAATGCTGCGGGTTTGGAGGACTTTGAGAGTTTACGGGTCATTATTTGCATTAGTGCGTATAGAACTGCTGCAATAACGGGAAGGAAATATATAAACGGTGGAATAACAGACATGGCCCAAGTATTTGGCTTCATCATTATAAATACCCCCAAAAACCCAGTAATAACGGCTAACAACCGCCTTACTCCGACTCTTTCTCCAAGAAGCGGAATTGATAATAGTGTAATAAAAATTGGTGCTACAAAGAAAAGAGCCGTGGCTGTAGCCAGAGGAAGCGTTGCGATCGCCGCAAAAAAGATCATGTTACACAAAAAAATTGCTACTGCCCGTAAAGCATGTTGTATCGGTTGCTGAGTTTTTAAAATTTTGAGCCCGCCCTCACTCTTTACTAGGAGAAGGATAAGCAAAATTGCAATTAACGATCTAATAAATATAATTTCATGCAATGGATAATTTTTAGAAAATTGTTTCACGAGCAAATCATTTATTGATATACACAGCATTCCTAAAAACACGTAAAATGAAGCTTTCTGAATCGACCCTGCTTGCACAACCATTCCCCTGAATACAACTGGACATTTTTTTATCAGCTTTTAGGCTCATCCAGCGGGTTAAGCTAATCATGAAGAGAGGAAAAATGATAGCGATGTTTTTATATAAATGAACGAATATCAGAGAGGAATATTACTAACTTTTTTTGGTGTTTTATTTGTAACGCCGGACTCCTTGTTTGTTCGTCTTATTTCATCAGATGAATTGACAATTGCTTTCTGGCGAAGCTTTGCAGCAGGATTATTAATTCTAGCCGCGTTGATTTTTTTTGCTGGTTTTAAAAATATAAAATCTTTGTTTTTGATGGGTAAATTAGGTTGGCTATATTGTTTTTTACTAGGATCTACTTCACCAGCTTTTGTTTGCGCGGTGAAAAATACAAGTGTTGCAAATGTAGTCTTTATCTTTGCTGCGATGCCTATCTTTGCGGCATTATTTAGTTACTTCTTACTTGGAGAAAAGATTGCAACAAGAGTAAAAAAAACAATTGCCGCCGTTTCTTTAGGCCTGATTCTAATTGCATATGGCTCCACTGAACATGAAATATCAAACTGGAAGGGTGACTTATTCGCGCTCTATGTCTGCATTTCCTATGCAGCGGCATTAACATTAATAAGAAAACTCCATAATATTTCTATCTTACCAGCCTTACCAGTCGCCTACTTAAGCTCAGCATTAATTTTATTCTTTTTCACAGACCCATTTATAGGATTTGAGGCAAATGCCAATTTCTATCTTCTACATGGGATCTTAATAGCCGTTGGAACGTGCTTTTTGGCCATAGGACCAAGATATATAAGTTCACCCGAGGCATCGCTGCTCATACTCTTGGAAACTATACTGGCACCCTTATTAGTTTGGGCGGTACTTTACGAGTACCCGGGTAATTGGAGCCTTCTTGGTGGTGCCGTGATTGTGTTGACCCTACTAGTTTTCAATTTTTCTGCGTTCAGCAAAATTAAACAAGCGCCTTACAAAGAAACCCCTTGAAATGATTGTTAGTCGGTAGGATATATTCATTAGAAGTTAGAATGTAAGGATTATAATGTCGTTAGAAGCAATAATTGTAGAACTTCAGTCAGTTTTTTC
>LUQC01000020.1 GCA_001627925.1 Rhodobacteraceae bacterium REDSEA-S34_B6
GTATAGCATGCTCAACACCACCGATATATTGATCTACATTCATCCAATAATTTATTTCTTTCTTATTTGTGGGCGTCGTCGCGTTATAAGATGTGAACCTTGTAAAATACCAACTTGAGTCCACAAACGTGTCCATTGTGTCGGTTTCTCTTAATGCCGGGCCATTACATTCTGGACATTTGCATTTGCGCCAACTCTCATGTCTATCAAGTGGGTTTCCCGGTTTATCAAATTTAACATCGTCGGGGAGTTTGATTGGCAAGTTTTCTTTCTTTTCTGCAACCAATCCACAGCTATCGCAATGGACTACTGGAATTGGACACCCCCAGTATCTTTGCCGGCTAAGTCCCCAATCTCGTAGTCGGTATTTGGTAACACCTGATCCCCAACCCTGTTTTTCAGCGAAGCGAATGGTCTGATCTATTACTTCCTCTCCTGTGGCCACATCAACGCCAGTGAAATGGTTTACCCATTTGACCCGCTCTGATTTGGGTGGAACAAATGCTATATTTTTTACGGCTTCTTCGTTTTTTAAAGAGTAAAAAGTATCAATTACAGGCAACTGATATTTACGAGCAAAATCTAAATCTCTTTGATCATGTGCTGGGCAAGCGAAAATTGCACCAGTTCCATAATCCATGAGGATAAAATTTGCTATCCAAACTGGCAGTTTAATGTCTGGGTTCAGGGGATGAGTGACCAAAATACCGGTGTCGATGCCTTTTTTTTCTGCTTTTTCCATTTCGGCTTCGGATGTGGACATTTGCCTGCACTGAGCGTTGAAAGAAGCAATATCAGGATTTACCTTTTCAAGCTCTCGGGCTAGCGGATGATCTGCTGATATGCCTACAAAAGATGCTCCCATCAGAGTATCCGGTCTGGTTGTGTAAACTTCAATTTTGTCAAATCTATCTGGTGCATTCACTGCTTTAAATGCAAATTCTAAGCCCTTGGATTCACCAATCCAATTTGTTTGCATCAACTTTACTTTTGCTGGCCAATTATCTAGCTTTTCTATAGAGGCAAGCAAATCATCTGAAAACTCCGAAATTTTAAAAAACCATTGGGTTAGTTCTCTTCTTTCAACAACTGCTCCAGATCTCCAGCCTCGGCCGTTTTCCACTTGTTCGTTAGCAAGAACTGTTAAGTCTACTGGATCCCAGTTTACAACTGCATTTTTTCTATAAACCAAACCCGCTTCTAAAAAATCAAGAAATAGTGCCTGTTGTTGGCCATAGTACTCCGGATCGCACGTTGCAAACTCTCTTTGCCAATCAATAGACAAACCGAGTGGTTTCATTTGATCTTTCATTATTGAAATGTTGTTGTAGGTCCATTTTTTTGGATGACCGTTCGAAGCCATCGCTGCATTTTCTGCGGGCATACCAAATGCATCCCAACCCATTGGATGCAAAACATTAAAACCAGTGCTTAGTTTGTATCGTGCTACCAAATCCCCCATGGTGTAGTTACGTACATGTCCCATATGTATTCTTCCTGATGGATACGGGAACATTTCCAAAACATAATATTTTGGCTTTTTTAGATCTATTTTAGAATTAAAAATTTTTAAGTCTTCCCACGCACTTTGCCACTTTGGCTCAATTATCCGTCTGCCTTTCGCATTTGCCTTGCTCTGGAAAGAATCGCATTTTCTATTTCTTTCATTGTAGCAGCATTAACTGGTCCAGATTTTGTCTGCAGCGAAACTCTCAGGGACCTCGCTTCTAGCGCGGGATCAATTACATAAATTGTAGCGCGATATTGTATTTTACCACCGAGCGGCACTCCAAATCCTTTGACGATCACGCCTGAAAATGGATCGATAGTTTCAATTGGCATGAAGTCTAGTACATCAAGTGCCGCCTGCCAAATATATCGATTCACTTTTACTGGTTCTCGCGTCGCCTCTCTATTGAAGGCGTCCCATATAGTTTCGCGATCTTCACTTTCTGCGGCTGGCAGTGTTGATAAATAGCTTTTATCGTCCAAAGTGTTAGAATCGCTGCCGCAGCTTGCTATCAATAATATGGTTAAAAACGATAAAACAGTAAATTTTAAGTTAGTCATGCGATCCTCAAACTCGATTAATCGAATTTACATGAGCTATTAACTTAGAGCAAGCTTCTATTATTTAGGCCATATTTAAATTACCATGCTTAATAGTTTAGGTGTATTTTACAGTGTGGCAAACCTGCATCATATTTTTTGATCCTCAAGACCTATGGTGAGATTAGGTTGCACTGAGGGGTATAAACTTGCCACAACTAACATATTCCTGCGTCGGAGATTCTGTCGTAGGCCAATTTGTTTATTATAACCCGAGGGATAAAAAATGAAAAAAGTTCTACTAGCGACATCAGCGCTGACACTATCAGCAGGTTTCGCATCAGCAGACGTCTCAATGTCAGGTTCAGGTGGGGCCGGTGTATTCGGTGCCAACGGCGCGGACCTCTCAGTATATTCAGGCGTAGATTTAGGTTTCTCACTAAGCGGCGCATCAGACAGTGGAATGACCTTTTCGGCTTCATTAGATATGGGCGGCGGTCAGACTCTTGATGTGGGTGACTTTGAACTAGACACACAAGACATGGGCACAGATGACAACGTTGCTGTTACTATTGGTGTATCAGGTCTAACAATTGAATTGTCTCAAGATGGCGTTGACGATCTCTATGACGACGACATCGCAGGTGATATCGGAATTTCCGGTGCTATGGGCGATCTAACATATAGCGTTGTTACTGGATTGGAAGATGCAGATCCAACATCATTGTCAATCGGTTATAGCGCAGGCGCAATTTCAGGTTCTGTAGCAACATCTGACGAAGGTGACGCATCTACTGTAACTGTTACTTATGCAATGGGTGACATTACTGTAAGCGCAGAATCAGACACAGATCGTGCTGGCGCTGACACATCTTCAGTCACAGTAACATATGCTATGGCGGATGGAATGTCTGTATCTTTAGAGAACAGTGAAGATGTAAATACGCTAGGTGTATCATACTCTTCTGGTGCAGTTTCTGTTGCAGTTGAAGCAGATGACGCGACCGACGAGTCATGGGAAGCTACAATGGCATATGACTTGGGTGGCGGAGCAACGTTTAACCTAGGTACCAACGACGACGAAACAACTTTCGCGGGCGTAGGTTTCTCATTCTAATTATCTAAGTATAATTAACAATTAAGGCGATCTAATTAGGTCGCCTTTTTTCATTCTATATATCTAATTTAAGACTTGGTAATCAACTTACTAAAAAATGGGTCTTTCGAATGTCATTATCTGATATAATAACACGAATAGCCGATGCAGAAGTAAAATATTCTAGGCTTCCAGATACTACCTCTTTAATTGCAGTATCTAAATTAATTTGGTGAGAATTACGTTCAAGAGGCGGAAGCCAAGTGGCCAACTTGGCGAGAAAATTACACCAAAGTAAAATTGCATATGGTTGGTCCATTACAGACAAATAAGGCACGGCAAGCTATCGAGGTATTTGACTATATACATTCTCTTGATCGCCCAAAGTTGGCGAATACCATCGCGCGATTAGCCCAAGAACTTGGTAAATGCCCGGAATTATTCATACAGGTCAACACTGGTGAAGAAGTTCAGAAGGCCGGTATTATGGTTAAGGATTTGGAAAATTTTATTAATGATTGTAGGGCGATGGATCTTCCAATTTTGGGCCTGATGGCCATCCCTCCAGTAGACGAGGAAGTTAGTCTACATTTCGCCCTATTAAAAAAACTGGCCGATAATAATGGATTAGCCGGCTTATCAATGGGTATGTCTGATGATTTTGAGAAAGCGATATCGTTCGGCGCAACGCATGTTCGGGTAGGTTCAGCTATCTTTGGATCACGTCCTAAGTGACTTTAATTGTTATCTTGGTGCCGTAATCAACTTTTGCAGCAAGCCAAAAAAGAGCCTCGCGGGACATTGCGATACTTCCATTGGTTGGTGCCTTTTTAGCTGACCATTGGTGTATGAAAAATGCCGATCCTCTTCCTTTGATCGCCTGTGGCCAATTCCAGTCTGTGAGCAAAATAAGATCATATGTTGGCGTTGGCACACGTAATTTTTTTCTGCGATACGTATTTGAATAAGTAACCATTAGATTATAATCTGGATCTCTTTCGTCGTTGGACCAGAATGAATTAATAAGTATTGGCATTGCCCAGTCTCTTGGTTTTTTAAGCCTATCTGGACGGTACAGCATTCCTATAATTGTATGCTGACCGGTTGGTGTCGTTGGTTCATGCTTCTTTGGGCGTTTTGAAATACCTCCTTTTCCATAGGAGACAGGTATAATTCGGTCCGGACAAATCAATCCTTGCGATGTTAAAAATAGATTTTTATTGCGGAGCATTATAACAAATGGCCAGATTTTTTCGCTTTTGTACCAAGATAGTGTGCGTTGAATTTATTTCCTTTAATTTTTAGAGAGACCCGCTCGTAAATATTAATACCATTTTCTCCTAATAAATTGATTTTGCTAGGATTATTTGTCATTAGTCGAATTGAATTAATCTCTAGCTCTTTTAGAATAGAGGCCGCAATTTTGAAATTGCGTTCGTCGTCTTCAAAGCCCAGGCGATGGTTGGCTTCAACTGTATCAAAGCCTTCGTCCTGTAAAGCGTAGGCTCGCATTTTGTTAGCAAGCCCGATACCTCTCCCCTCTTGATTAAGATAGAGAAGAACTCCCGAACCATTCATATTTATTTGACGTGTAGCCTCACTTAATTGCGCTCCACAATCACATTTGAGGCTTCCCAGTATATCACCTGTAAAACATGCGGAATGTATTCTCACAAGGACAGGGCTATTTCTATCTATTTCTCCAAACTCCATGGCGTAATGTTCTGGACCGTCCAATTCAGGCCTGAAGACATGAAGTTTACCAAATTCAGCGGTTTGGGTTGGAATTCTTGCAGAAATGATTTCACGCGAAATAGGCTCTTGCTCAAAAAAGGATACTAAATCGGTAATTTTAATTGAAGTTAGGTTATCTGTCTTAATTTCTGAGGCCTTCAGATTAACCGTCAAAATTGCAGGTAAAAGCTGTGCTGTCTTACTCAATAAGATTCCTAAGTTATCTATTCTGGTATCTCCTCCCCTCATTTGCACAAAAGGGCCTTTTATGCCGTAAATTAGGTCTTTCGATGGGTCTGCCACGGCTTTAAGCCACTCTAAATTTCGGTCAGCTGGGACTTCAATACGTGCTAATCCTTTGTCGTAAGACGACATTTTAAGAGTGTTTGCTCGTCGAGACGATACTACAAGTCTTAGGTTGGTTTCCAATGATCGGAATAAATCAAAACGTGTCTGATTAAGAGTTTCAACTGGTACTACAAGATGTTCATCTGCTGCGCGTATAATTACTGGTATGCCCAGACGCAGATCTGTGTAGATCCTGGAAACACGCTCACCCAGTGTAATATTTATGTTACCAAACTTACTCATTTTTTAAAGGTCTATCGCGTTTTTTACGGTAGTGGTACGCTAATTTCAAAGTTTTACAAGAATGCTAGTATAGATCTTTAGAGTATATTTTGATATCTGGAAACTGGATACTCTTGCTATTAGGTATAATTCAAAATTTTAGAAAAAATATATTCCGATGTTGCAGCGTAAGAATTTATTATTGGTTGAAGATGATACAATAGTTTTGTCTGCGCTGTGCGAACTTCTTTTGGCAAGTGATGAATATTTTATTACTAAAGCAAAAAATTGTGATGATGTTCATTTGTTTTTTAAAGATAATCATTTTGATCTAGTGATATTAAACCCCAAAATGCTAAAAGGGAGTGTGCAAAACTTCTTGGATTTGCTTTTTCAAGTTGGGTTTTCTGGGCCAATTATCTTTTCTTGTTCAGTCAAGGAAATTACAGAGCTTGAAGAGCAAAATACAGGGCGTCTTCTAGCTTGCTTACAACGGCCATTTAAAATCGTATCGTTGCTGGAATGTATGAGACGCTTGTTATCGAAGTATGAGTTTTCTTCCGAAGTAATAATCTCTATAGGCAATATCCAGTTTTGCCCAGGCTCTAAGTTAATAAAACTGCAGAACGGGCAGACGGTAAACTTAACGGAAAAAGAAACAAATATATTGAAATATTTGTACCGATATAGAGATCGTATCGTTTCCAAAGAGGTTTTATTGAATGAGGTTTGGAGTCATACTACAAGCCTAACAACGCACACACTAGAAACCTATATATACCGGCTTCGCAAGAAGGTTAGAGTTAGTTTTGCTGGCGATGAATTAATTGTTACTAAAAAAGGTGGATACCAGTTGTTGCCTAAGAAAGCCTTTTAATGGTTTTTCTACAGTATTGATTTAGGGGGTATAGTGGTTTTAAAAGTAGCTACATGGAATATAAATTCCTTCCGATTAAGAGAAAATTTGCTTGTTAGATATTTAACTGATTATTCGCCTGATTTGATTTGCTTACAGGAATGTAAATCCCCGGTTGAAAAAATGCCATTTGCAAGCTTTAAAGAGCTTGGGTTTGCGTACTACGCTGCAAGAGGTCAAAAAGGTTACAACGGCGTAGCAATTCTTTCTAAATTACCTATCAAAGCTGAGTTCTCGGAGGATTTTGCCAATTTAGGTCATGCTCGTCATATTGCTGTGGTATTAGAGAGTGGTGTAACTGTCCACAACTTTTATGTTCCAGCTGGTGGTGATGAGCCTGATCCAAACGTAAATGAAAAATTTTCTCAGAAATTGAGTTACTTAACATGTATGGAAAAGTATTTTAATAATCTTGATCTTAAAAGATCGATATTAGTGGGTGACCTTAATATCGCTCCCAGACCAGATGATGTTTGGGATCACAAGAAACTATCCAAAGTTGTTAGCCACACGCCAATTGAACTTAAACACCTCAAAAAGGTCCAAAACTCAGGACCTTGGGAAGACGTTGTCAGGCTGGTTATTCCTGATGGAAACCTTTTCTCTTGGTGGTCTTATCGGGCAAAGGATTGGAGTACTGCAGATAAAGGAAGAAGACTTGATCATGTTTGGGCTACTCCTGATATTTCAAACTTTGTAAGTGCAGTGATAATTGCACGCGATGTGAGAGGTTGGGACCAGCCAAGCGACCATGCCCCAATATTTGTTGTTTTTGATGTTTAATTTTTGATCATAAAGGCCCATATAAGAGATTAATAATTATGAAGAGGTAAAAATGTTAGAAATTGGTGCGGATAAATCTAACGCCGGCGACTTAGTTAAAGATGTAAATGAAGATACTTTCATGACGGATGTTATTGAAGCCAGTCAGGAAGTGCCGGTTATTGTGGATTTTTGGGCACCCTGGTGTGGCCCTTGTAAAACACTGGGACCAATGCTTGAAAAAGCGGTATTGGCCTCCAACGGCGCGGTCAAGATGGTGAAGGTCAATATTGATGATAATCAAGCCATCGCGGGTCAGCTGAGAGTGCAATCAATTCCAACTGTATATGCGTTTCATAATGGCCAACCAGTCGACGGCTTTCAAGGCGCTGTACCTAATTCTGAAATTGAAGCTTTTGTGGCTCGGGTTATTCAATCCGCTGGTGGTGAAGTAAGTGGGGGTCTTTCTGAAGCCCTCAATAGTGCAGAAGAGATGCTCGCAGAGGGATCCGCAAGCGATGCGGCACAAGTGTTTTCAGCTATAATTGAGGAAGATAATCAAAACGTAAAAGCATATAGCGGATTAGCAAGGGCGAAATTGGCTCTTGAAGATATTGATGGGGCTGAGGCTGTTCTGAATGGTGTTCCTGCTGAAATTTCTGATAGTTCAGACATCGAAGCAGTCTTTGCTAAAATTGCCCTGGCAAAGCAGGCGCTCGATGCAGGCCCATTGGCAGAGTTAGAGGCGGTAGTTTCTTCTGATCCAGCGGATAGTAAAGCACGCTTTGAATACTCACAGGCCCTTTATGCTGCTGATAATCTAGATGAAGCAGTCGCTCAATTACTGGAACTTTTTCGCAGAGATCCAGATTGGAATGATGGTGCTGCCAAAGTCCAGTTATTTACAATATTCGACGCTCTCGAGGCTAACGACCCGATCGTGTTAAATGGCAGAAGGAAATTAAGCAGTATGATATTTGCTTAACTTTTAGATTGGGCTAAATGACTTTCATGAGTAAAAATCTTGAATTGCCTGAAGTTTTACCAGTCTTCCCGCTACCTAGAGCTCTATTGCTTCCCCGTGCGAGGTTGCCGTTACACATTTTTGAGCCCAGGTATCTCGCAATGATCGAAGATGTGATGAAAACTTCCCATCGCCTCCTTGGGATGATCCAACCCAGTGAGCATGAGGGGAAGGAGCGCCTGAGTGCTATTGGTTGTGCTGGTAAATTAACCCAATTTTCTGAGACGGAAGATGGACGTTACATGATCACTATTACTGGTGTTTCGCGGTATAGGATTGGTGGTGAGATCGAGGGGTTTCATCCTTATCGTAAATTTGAAGTTGATTGGCATGGTTTTGATCAGGATCATGGTACTACTGAAAAAGATCCAAAGTTAGATAGGAAATTCTTTTTTGACCTTTTGTCGAAATATTTAAAACGGCGTGGGCTATCGACCGATTGGGAATCTCTTAGGGACGCTGACGACGAATTACTTATAAACGCGCTCTCAATGATGCTCGATTTTGAAATAGAGGAAAAGCAGGCCTTATTAGAAGCCCCGTCTTTGGTTACGCGGCGTGAAACTTTGGTGACTTTAATTGAGTACAACTTGAGAGGCGGCTCAAGTGACGAAATTTTACAGTGAAGAAGTCTAACAATAAAACTGAAGTCGATCAAAGATTTGCTTCATCAATGCTTGAAGCCTTAGTATGTCCAGTCACCCATTCGTTATTAGAATATAACTCGGAAAATAATGAGCTGATATCTAGCAAGGCTGGTTTAGCCTTCCCGATTCGAGATGGTATACCAATTATGTTGGTAGAGGCCGCTAGGACTATTAACAAAGCTTAATGCATTAACCGGGGCAACTCACCCGTTAAACCTGTGGCCTCTTTGATAATTTTTTGCTTAACACCAGGAATGCTGTCCAGAATTTTCATTCCGACATTACGTGCGAGGCGAAGAGCTTCATTTTCATTGGAAAATAACTTGTTAAACAAGTCAGTACTGTACGCGAGTTGAACACTGTCGAACCTACGCCATTCTTCATAACGCTTAAGAACTCCTAAACTTCCAAAATCCTCTCCCCGAAGAAAAGCATCCTCGATTACTTGGGCTAGAACGGCAATATCCTTGAAACCTGCATTCAAACCCTGACCAGCTATAGGATGTATGCTATGAGCAGCATCTCCAACCAATGCCAATCTTTCATCAACAAACTGATCTGCTATTTTCAACTCAAGTGGATATGAGTGCCGGTCACCTATGATTTTAAATTTTCCCAAGAAATTACCAAGACGTGCTTCTAATATACTTGTGTATTTAGTTTTATCATAAGAATTAACCGCTTTTGCATAAATATTCTGTTCAGTCCAAACTACAGATGAATGCTTACCTTTCATTGGCAGAACAGCGAGGGGTCCATTTGGTAAAAAATATTGCCAAGCCAATCCGTTGTGTTCAATCTCATGTTCGATAGCACAGACAAGTGCAGTTTGATTATATTTCCAACCTGTCTTCTTAATGCCTGCTCGTCTTGCTAGTTCACTGTTTTTCCCATCAGCTCCAATTACAAGCCTTGTATGAAGTTTATTACCATTTCTTAGCTTTACGCTTATGCATCCCTTCTCTCGTTTGTGCTCCATCACTTCAGAAGCAAATTTGTAGTCTATTTGATCGCTTTCGTAAATCTTAGCAAACAGTGCGTTGCGAATGAATCTGTCTTCCACCATTTGGCCCATTGGGCCATCGTGGATATCATTATTATCAAAATGTAAACTAAATTGAGACGGACCTTGGACTAGTTTCCCATCTAAAATTTTGATGTCCAAAATAGGTTGGGAGTTGTCTCGTATATCATCAAAAACATCAATATTTTTAAGCAAACGAATAGAACTTAAGGCTAATGCGTAGCTTCTGCCATCAAAACGATTTTCCCTGCTAGTGTCGTTCTCTTTCGCATCTAAAACTATTGAGGATAATCCGAACTTGGCTGCGACGATTGCCATCAAGGATCCGTTTAACCCCCCGCCAATAATTATAATATCACTGTCTATTGCCATAATACGATAATGACGTTTAGATTTGATTTGTCCATGAGTTGGATTGCCGCTAATTTTAAGAAAGATAAGAAAATGGTTGATCCATTCAAAATGAGTGCTTCTGAACTGGGAGATGCGTTTGAAAATAATCTTATTAATCCTGTGGAGGTACTTGAGGCTTACTTTGAGGCTATACAAAAAAGCACTTTAACCGAACGTATTTATGTAGAGGTTACCAAAGAGCGGGCATTTGGCGAAGCGGAGGATGCACGAAAAAGGCAAAAATTAGGTTTACGCATGGGTCCATTAGATGGCGTGCCCATCAGTTGGAAGGATTTATTTGATGTCGCGGGTCATGAAACTACGGCTGGCTCGGACTTGTTAAAAGGACGTATGCCTCAAACTGACTGTGCTATTCTAGAACAGGCATCTATCAATGGACTGGTCACTTTAGGGAAAACACATATGTCGGAGCTAGCATTCTCTGGTTTGGGCTTGAACCCGATTACTAAAACGCCTCCTTGTGTAAATGATCTAGGCGCCGTCGCCGGCGGCTCTTCATCTGGAGCAGCTGCATCAGTAGCTTTTGGTCTTGCTCCGGCCGCAATAGGTTCTGATACAGGGGGGTCTGTTAGAATTCCAGCAGCTTGGAATGATTTAGTTGGTTTAAAAACTACCTTAGGAAGGGTATCGATGGAAGGCGTTGTTCCGTTGTGTAGAAGTTTTGACACTATCGGACCTATAGTCAAAACAGTTGACGATGCTGGGCTATTATTCTCTGTTATTACTTCAAATAAACCCATTGACCTAGAGCACAAGTCAATTGAAAGGGGCAGGCTTGCAATACTGAAAGGCACAGCACTTGATGATTTGCAGCAAAAGCCAGCACTCGCTTTCGAAGCATCAGTAAAAGCATTATCAAATTTTGGTTTTAAGATTAAAGAAATTGAAATAGGTGAGGTAGAAAGCGCTTTGGCGCTCTCCGGTTTGGTATATCCCTCGGAAGCTTACGCTGAATGGAAAGATAAAATAGAGGCTGCACCTGAGCTTATGTATGGTGAAATCCTCCAAAGATTTCGTGGCGGCAAAGACGTGCTAGCCTCTGAATATTTAAAAGCGATGAGGGATTTAGAAATCTTCAAAAAGCAATATGCTGCGAAATGTTCAGAGTTTGATGGGATCATATTGCCAACTTGTCCTATTATGCCGCCAAATTTGGAGAGATTGGAATCAGATAATGGTTACTATGTTTCTCAAAATCTTATGGCTCTAAGAAATACTCGTATTGGTAACTTAATGGGGATTTGTTCTCTGACAATTCCCACAACCTATAATAGTTGTGGATTATCCATAATGGCCCTGCCCAATAGGGAGGAAAAACTACTCAGCCTCGGCAAAGCAGCTGAAATGGCAATCCTAAAGTGATTGAGCCTTTACCGTCACAATTTGGCAATTTTAATACGGTTATTATGGACGTCGTGCACAGTGTGAGTTAAAGTGTTTCAATAAACGGGCATAAGACCCAAAAATTGAGGCAAAGTTTTTATGTACCCCGAGCGGTTTTCACACCTCCCGGAATATGCGTTTCCGCGTTTACGTGCTCTTTTAGATGGGCATAATTTCGTTGGTCCGCAGTATAATATGACTATTGGTGAACCACAGCATCTTTATCCACTCTGGATTAAAGACGTTCTTTTAGACCATCTTGATGGATTTAATCGATATCCAGCAAATGATGGCATTGAAAAACTTCAAACATCTATAGTTGATTGGTTTTATCAGCGTTTTGGTGTTACACTCTCCTCTGATAAAAATATTTTACCAGTAAACGGTACTCGTGAGGGTCTATATAATGTAAGTATGGCTTTATGCCCTGAGGAATTAAGCGACAGCCAGCCTTTCGTCCTAATACCAAATCCATTCTATCAAGTTTACATGATTTCGGCTTTATCCGTGAATTCAGAGCCACTATTTATTTCAACAGATGCGCAGAGTGGGCATCTCCCAGATTACTTTGGCTTAAAAGCGGATATACTCAATAAAACGTCAGCCGCATATATTTGCTCACCATCTAATCCCCAGGGTGCAGTCGCTACAGTGGATTACCTAACTGCATTGATTGAGTTGGCTGAAAAATATGATTTCATAATATTTGCAGATGAATGCTATAGCGAAATTTATCGATACGCTCCTCCCCCAGGGCTGATGCAAGTTTCAGAAAAATTAGGCGCTGATCCTAATAGAGTGGTTACTTTCCATTCGCTATCTAAGCGTTCGAACCTGCCAGGTTTAAGATCGGGTTTCGCAGCATCTGGCGAAAAAAATATAAAGCTAATGAAGCAACTGAAAGCTTATTCTGGTGCACCTATTCCAGAGCCCTTGCAGCACGTTTCTGCATCAGTTTGGAGTGATGAAGAACATGTTGTTAAAAATCGTAAAATTTATGAGAAAAAATATAAAATTGCCGATCAAATTTTTAATGATTTTGATGGATATTTTAGCCCAGAAGCAGGGTTTTTTCTTTGGATAAATGTCTGTGATGGTGAGAAAGTAGCATTAGAGCTTTGGCAAAATTGCGGAGTACGAGTTTTGCCGGGTAGGTATTTGTCTAAAGATTTTAACGGTCAAAGCCCAGGAGATCAATTTATAAGAGTAGCAATGGTTTCAGAGCCGGAAGAAACTAAGCGCGGACTATCGAAAATAAGAGAATTTCTTCATGAAAAACAAGTATAGGTACAAAAATGGCATATAATCAGGCGCCTAGTCGCAGTCCTTTTATAGATAATAGTTTAAAAGAAGCTTTGCAGAGGCGTGGAACAGAAATACTGGGGCTCATACTTATTGCGATTAGTATTGGCATATTCTTGTTGCTATGGTCATACTCTCCCAACGACAGAAGTTTCTGGTCTATTAGCGATGAACCTACTCAAAATATACTAGGCGTAATTGGCTCATCAATAGCTGCCCCGTTAATACTTATTTTAGGTTGGGGTAGTTTTTCTTTGCCAGTTTTTCTTCTAATTTGGGGTGTAAGATTTGTATGCCACAGTGGTGTCGAGAGAGCTATCACTCGGATGATCTTTTTTCCTGTCGCAATGGCATTTTCTTCTGCTTTTTTTGCCACTCTCGTCCCTAATAGTACATGGGTACATAAGGTTGGATTAGGCGGCCTATTTGGAGAGACGTCAGTTGGTGTCATACTAAAATCTTTACCCGAAGTTTCTACTACATGGGTAAATATGATAACGTTAACGATGTCCGTTATTTTGCTGATAACGCTTCTATTCGTATCTGGATTTTCGAGGAAAGAAGTGAGGGGGATTTCCAAATTTTTGCTTAAAGGCTCTTTTTTGTTTTGTATCTATATCTTTGCTTTGGTCGCGCGGATAGCTCTTTTGCCTATCTCAAGAAAGAGTTCATCGATGCAGGGGAACCATGATCAAGATAACATAAGTACCCAAAAAACTGGAGGGTTGATTAGTAGAATTCTTTTCAACTTGAAACCGTCTATCGGCAAAGAAACTTCTCAATTAGTTCGAGAGGAGCCAATGATTGATAATGATAGTCACTACAGAGGTGACCGCATAACGAATAAAATAACTTCTATAATCCGGGATCGCACCCCCCCGGTTACTAGTAAAATCACTGATGACTTTAAAGAATATGGTCAACAGAAAGTTGAGGACAAGTTTGTTTCGACTTATCGCTCCAGTTTAGATCGTTTAGAACCGCCAATTTCAAGTGATAGCCAGTTTCACCAGGAAGAATTTAATGAGGTAAGTAGCGAAGATCCAGAGGAATTTGAGCAAGAATTCATTTCTGGATACTCAATGGATAGCCTCAATCTGCCAAAGTTAGAGACCAAGAAGCTTGTCCATGCGCCAATTTCAAAAACATTTAAAAGATCAAAGCGTGCAATAGAAGAGGCAGAGCCAAGATTAAACTTCGATGATGGAAAAGTGGAATTCGAATTACCACCTTTGAACTTATTAGCAACGCCTGTGGAAATTAAAAGAACATATCTTTCAGATGAAGCTCTAGAGGAAAATGCAAGGCTCTTGGAAGCAGTACTGGATGATTATGGGATCAAAGGTGAAATTGTTAGTGTGCGGCCAGGGCCAGTAGTCACAATGTATGAATTAGAGCCGGCTCCAGGATTAAAGGCAAGCCGCGTTATTGGTTTGGCAGACGATATCGCTCGATCAATGTCCGCGCTTGCAGCAAGGGTTTCTACAGTACCTGGAAGGTCTGTTATCGGAATAGAATTACCAAATGAGGATAGAGAAAAAGTTGTGCTCCGCGAAATTTTCTCAAGTAGAGCTTTCGGTGACGGTAATCAAAAACTTCCTATTGCTCTCGGAAAAGACATTGGTGGTGAACCAGTGGTAGCCAATTTAGCTAAGATGCCTCATCTTTTGATTGCCGGAACGACCGGTTCTGGAAAATCAGTAGCAATAAATACAATGATACTCTCCCTTCTATATAAACTTACGCCCGAAGAGTGTCGGATGATAATGATTGATCCTAAAATGCTAGAATTAAGTGTTTATGATGGGATACCACATCTTTTGAGCCCAGTCGTTACTGATCCCAAAAAAGCAGTTGTAGCGCTTAAGTGGGTGGTTGGTGAAATGGAGGAGCGATATCGCAGAATGTCAAAAATGGGCGTTCGAAACATTGATGGGTTTAATACCAGGGTTTCAGATGCTTTGATGAAAAATGAGAATTTTTCTCGTACAATACAAACTGGCTTTGATGAAGAAACTGGCGATCCGATTTTTGAAACTGAAGAGTTTGAACCTGAAAAGATGCCATATATCGTAGTCGTCGTAGATGAAATGGCTGATCTTATGATGGTTGCAGGTAAAGAAATTGAAGCATGTATTCAGCGGCTAGCTCAAATGGCACGTGCTTCGGGAATTCATATAATTATGGCCACGCAACGACCATCGGTTGATGTCATAACTGGAACGGTGAAAGCTAATTTTCCAACGCGTATTTCTTTTCAAGTTACATCGAAGATTGATAGTCGAACAATTCTTGGAGAAATGGGTGCGGAGCAATTACTGGGAATGGGGGATATGCTTTATATGGCTGGAGGGTCAAAGATTACTCGGTGCCATGGCCCATTTGTAAGCGATGAAGAGGTGGAGGAAGTTGTTAGACATCTAAAGGCTTTTGGCCCGCCAGACTATATGTCGGGAGTTATCGATGGACCTGATGAGGAAAAAGCTGATGGCATTGATATGGTGCTTGGACTTGGTGGAAATTCAGACGGCGAAGATACTATTTACGATGAGGCCGTATCGATCGTGCTGAGGGACCGTAAATGTTCTACAAGTTATATACAGCGTAAACTTTCTATTGGTTATAACAAAGCGGCTCGATTAGTAGAGCAGATGGAAGAGCAGGGTTTAGTTTCGACCGCTAATCATGTCGGTAAGCGAGAAATTTTAGTTCCAGAACAATGATCTACATAGGTTTCTAAAATGAAAAATTTTCAGATATCGTAATGGTTAGATTATATTTATGAAATTAATCAGATTTGTCATAAATTTTCTTTGTATCTGGCTATTGGGGATGAATCTTGCGAGTGCTGAAAAATTTTCGTTAACTGAGTTATCGAATTACTTCAATAAACTTGATACTTTTCAAGCCGATTTTCATCAGTTTTCCGATGATGGTTCTGAAGCAAACGGTGTTATTCTAATAAAAAAGCCAGGAAGATTAAGAATAGATTATAAAGAACCTGAAAACTTGCTGATACTTGGATCCGGTGGTCAGCTAGCAATTTTTGATCCAAAAGGAGATCCGGAGCCAACATCTTTTCCTTTGAGTATTACTCCATTTTCATTGGTTCTTGAGAATTCGATTAACTTTGTTGGTTCCTCTAACATTCTTTCGCATGATTTTAATCAAGGTGAGACGTCGCTCTCATTATATGATCCTAAACACCCAGAGCGAGGATATATAAAATTAATTTTTTCTGGTAAAAAGCCTGTTCTTACCCGTTGGATTATACAAGACGAGAGTGGCAGTGCTACTTTGATGAGTATTGAGCGATACGAAGAGAATATTTCTCTAGGTGAGATGCAATTTAATATTCAACTGGAAATAGAGCGCCGGAGAAATTAATTTCTTCAAGTCCTGATACAACTTGAAAGTTGTCTTTTATATCTTGAACTTCGGTTGCCAACATTTTTTGCCTTGTTGATCAACCATTGCTTTCTTTTGTAAGAACCCTTTAGGTATCCTACCTGGCCTTCGTGATATGCAAGGTATTGGTTTTTTGCGTCACTAAGTGAGACACCTGTTAATTTTCTTGTTTTGGTCATGTACCAGCCCATGAAATCCGCAGAGTCTCTTATGCTGCTCCTTCTTGCAATGGAGCGGCCAGTGGCTTTTTTATAGTCAGTCCAGGTGCCATCAAGCGCCTGGGCGTATCCAAATGCAGAACTCTCGCGCCCCAATGGTATAATCCCTAAAAAATACCTCATTGGTGTTTTGGCTCGATTTTGAAAACTACTTTCATAATATATTACTGCCATTTGAACATGTATGGGAACTCCCCATTTACGATTTGTATTCTTGAAGGCTCTGTAATAATGTCGTTTGCCAGCTAAAATTGAGCATGCATCGTTATAGTCTATTGGCTTCCTAAAGTTGCCAAAGCTACAGGAAGAGATAAAACAAAGTAGTAAAATAGAGCGAAGAATTGTGCTCATTGCCCCTCGCTTTTTATTTATTCCTAATAGATAGATAAAAAATTCTGAAATGTAAAAAATAAACTGAAATAAAAAACCTAAAACCTAAAAAGTATCCTGTTTTTAAGTTTTTTATTCGCACCCGTACGATGAATTCAAAAAATGATAATTTTATCAATCGAAAAATCTCTTGAAAGCCAACACTTTCAGAGTTAGGGCTTATGATTATGTTTACTAAATTTGCTAAATATCATCTTGGCCAGGTAGTTCGGCATAAAAAGCACCCCTTTCGTGGGGTTGTATTTGACGTTGACCCAGAATTTAATAACTCAGATGAATGGTACGAAAATCTACCGGAAGATAGTCGCCCTTCGAAAGAACAGCCATTCTATCACTTACTTGCTGAAAATGAGAATACATTTTATGTCGCGTATGTATCAGAGCAGAATTTGATTGAGGATCCATCTGGTGAGCCGGTCGAACATCCTGATGTACGCGATCTATTTGGACCCTTTAAGGATGGACACTATCCTTTATATTTTCATCTTAATTAATGGTCCATTACATTAATTCGTCGCCATTATTTTTGAAGTATAGTCGTTAAAATCGTTACGGTCATTTATATTGAGCAGACGCATTATTTATGAAGACGCATTAGCAAGAATTTTAAAGTTATGCAAAGGTGAGACCAATAGTGTGGCCTTAATGGCTAAAATTGTATGTGAAATTCATTATTCTGATGATCGGTTTGATTGGACTGGATTTTACAGAGTTACAGAGCCAAAAGTTTTAAATATTGGCCCCTATCAGGGTGGCCACGGTTGTTTGCGTATTCCAGTTAATCGTGGCATATGCGGACTGGTTGCATCAACAGGAAAGCCTCACTAAATAAATGATGTAAGCTCTGTGCAAAACCATATAGCCTGCTCTCCAAATACAAGTCAGAGCTTGTCGTACCAGTTTTTAATGGTGTATGAGCCTTAATAGCTGTGTTGGATATAGACAGTGATCTGCCCGCAGCGTTTAATGATGATGATACAGATGGATTATCAAAAATAATAAACTCAATATTCTCAAGAGACATTATGTAAATGAGTTTTATAAATTTAAACAATTTTACTTTTTATCCAATCGGATTTCTTGATTTTTCATTCTCAAAGTTGAGTATATGTTTTTTAATTGGAAGTCCCCAATGATATCCGCCTAAACCCCCAGATTTTTGTATCACCCTATGACAGGGTATTAGGAAGCTTATTGGATTACGGCCAATTGCCGTTGCGACAGCACGAATGGAAGATGGTTTATTAATTGCGGTTGCCACCTCTGAGTAAGTTACAACCTGGCCGGCTTGTATTTGAAATAGTGCCTTCCAAACCTTAATCTGAAATGGTGAACCAATAACTTGTAATTGTGTTTTGCCAGAAAAATCAAATATTGGCGATGAGAGTTTCAATATGAGCTCTTCATTATGAGTAAAGGTCGATTGTGGCCAGCGCTGCATCATATCTCGTAGTGTCTCTTCATCGCCTAATTGATCTGCAAATGCTATTCCACATATCCCTTGTTTTGTTCCCATGACTAGAGCTTTGCCGAACGGGCTATTCGTAAATCCGTAGTGAACAAGAAAATTAGTTGATTGTGATAAAAGGTGGTTAGTATTTTCAGTTTGCCAATTTATGGTGAGATCATATAGTTTTTGGCTCTTTGGTTGAATTTGGCTCATCATTATCGGCTATTTTAATTTTTACTCTCCGGCATATTATTAATGCTAACTATTGAAGAAATAAAAGGCAACTTTCGATAATTACAAATATAGGGTCAATTAAACGTGTGAAACTCAATGAGAGTTATCTTTATAAGTGAGTCTTATCGCCCAGCTTGCATACTTGAAATGTTTTTCTACCAAGCCCATTTGTCGCTGAAACTTTTCCAAGAGTTTCATCCATCTAGACTACATGGTTTGGTATTTTAGAAAAACTATTGAGCTCAGTGAAAAACCTATTGTTATTCAGCCTTGTTCTTTCTTGGAAATAATTGCAAATGTAAGTACATGAGCAGTCAATTAAATTTTCATGTTTTAAAAGAAATCTTTGAGCGATTTAAAGAAGCGGATCCCGAACCGACGGGTGAACTCAATCATACTAATGTGTATACCCTATTGGTTGCGGTTGCATTAAGTGCACAATCTACCGATAAAGGTGTTAACAAAGCTACTGAGAAACTGTTTAAGGTTATAAGTAGTCCGGAAGACATGATTAAGTTGGGTGAAGACGGTTTAATAGAGTACATAAAGACTATTGGGTTGTATCGTAACAAAGCGAGAAACGTAATCAAGCTTAGCCAAATTTTGGTCGATCAGTATAATGGTATTGTTCCTAATTCACGCGCTGCTTTAGAGAGCCTACCTGGAGTTGGACGAAAAACTGCAAATGTTGTTTTGAATATGTGGTGGAGACACCCTGCTCAGGCTGTTGATACACATATTTTTAGAGTTGGTAACAGAAGTGGTATCGCACCTGGTAAAGATGTTGATGCAGTGGAGCGAGCAATAGAAGATAATATTCCAGCAGATCTTCAACTGCATGCACATCATTGGTTGATTTTACATGGTAGGTATTTCTGTAAGGCACGTAAACCTCTTTGTGGAAACTGCATCATAAGGGATTTATGTTTATTCGAGGATAAAAATTTATGAAAAAATATGATGTGGTTGGAATTGGCAATGCTGTTGTTGATATAATTTCTCCATGCGATGACAGGTTTCTCGAAAAAATGGGAATTGAAAAGGGCATCATGCAGCTTATCGAAAAAGATCGTTCTGAATTTTTGTATAATTCGATGGGCGCACGAACAAATGCCGCGGGAGGCTCGGTAGCGAATACAGTGACTGGTATTAGTTCTCTGGGAGGTAAAACTGCTTTTGTTGGGCGTGTATGTGATGATGAGCTGGGAAGGTTTTATGCTCAAGCAACCGCGGCATCGGGTACAGATTTTCTCAATCCACCAGTCTCTAATGGCCAGCTCCCGACCTCGAGGTCAATGATCTTTAATTCGCAAGATGGTGAGCGATCGATGAATACTTATTTAGGTATCTCTGGTGATTTGAGTATTGATGATATACCAACAAATTTAGCAAGCAGAGCAGCTTTTGTATTCTTGGAAGGCTATCTTTTTGATAAAAATAAAGGAAAGGAGGCATTTGTAAAGCTTGCGCGAGATACAAAACTAGCTGGGGGTAAAACAGGAATTGCTATATCGGATCCGTTTTGTGTGGAGAGGCATAGAGGCGATTTTCTAAATCTAATCGAAAATGATCTTGATTTCGTGATAGGAAATGAGGATGAAATAAAGAGTCTTTTTGAAACCGAGGACTTAGAAAAGGCTCTCAACCAAACAAGCAAAATTTGCGCTTTGGTGGTTTGTACAAAAGCTGACAAGGGTGTTACGGCAATTAAAGGTGCTCAAAGGGTTGATGTTGGAGTTAAAAAAATTTCGCCCATTGACACAACTGGTGCAGGTGATCAATTCGCGGCAGGTTTTCTATATGGTATGGCGTCTAATTGTGATCTAGAAACAAGTTGTAAGATGGGTAATATTGCTGCGGGAGAAGTTATTGGACATATTGGTCCAAGGCCAAAGGTTTCAGTAAAGGATCTATTTATTCAGTCTGAACTTATTTCAGGGTTTACTGACGCTGTAGTTTAACATTGGGGTACTATTTTTATAGAAGTATGAATTGAGAAAGAAATGCCATACAATTATGATGATCAAAATATTTTTGCAAAGATACTACGGGGTGAGATCCCATGTAATAAGGTTCTAGAAACGGAACACAGCTTAGCGTTTCACGATATTAACCCGGCTGCTCCAAAACATGTTTTAGTAATTCCAAAAGGTTCGTATGTCACTTATGACCATTTTGCCCAAATTGCTTCTAGTGAGGAAATTACTGACTTCGTCCGAGCAATTGGGAAGGTCTGCAAGATCTTAGAGGTGGAGCCCTCGCAGGGTGGTGGTGGTTTTAGGGCTATCTCCAATTCAGGTGAAGCGGGTTTGCAAGAAGTTCCACATTTGCATGTACACATTCTGGGTGGGCGAAATTTAGGGCCCATGATATCAAAAAGCTAATAGGTATTAAGTGTAGTATCATTTGTGAGTTTAGACATGAGTAGGATGAAATTATGGTAGTCGATGCACCAGAAACAAGAATAGTTAATACATTTCGCGTGTCATGTGACGGTGGTGGGGGAGCCCTTGGCCACCCAAAGGTTTGGCTTCAAATTCCAATGGATAAAGGATGGGTAGAGTGCCCTTATTGTGATTGTAAAATTATTCACTGCGATTTTGAGACTAGATTGAATCAATAGACTTCATGGCTCTTGAATTTGGTTTGAATGGATAAGAGACTATGAAATTTGGTAAAGGTCATCATCTACATTTGATTGATGGATCTGCATTTATATTTCGTGCATATCATGCACTTCCACCACTTACTCGGTCGTCCGACGGTCTACCTATCGGAGCAGTCAGTGGCTTTTGTAATATGCTCTTTCGGTATATTCAAAATAATACTGGTGTAGATGCGGCAACTCATGCGGCAGTTATTTTTGATCATTCTGGCAAAAGTTTTCGTAATGAAATCTACAAGGATTATAAAGCTAACAGGCCTCCTGCTCCTGAAGATCTAGTACCTCAATTTCCGTTAACAAGGGATGCTACAAACGCCTTTAATATTTCGTGCAAGGAAGTAGTAGGTTTTGAGGCTGATGATATAATAGCGACGCTTGCTTGTCAGGCTCGGGAGGCTGGAGGTCGTGTAACAATCATTAGTTCAGATAAAGATTTGATGCAGCTTGTTGGTGATGGCGTTGAAATGTTCGACGCAATGAAAAATCGGCGAATTAATCGTGATGCTGTAGTTGAAAAATTTGGAGTTAACCCAGAGCTTGTAGTAGACGTACAAGCATTAGCTGGTGATAGCGTTGACAACGTCCCAGGTGCACCTGGTATTGGAGTAAAAACAGCAGCTGAGCTAATTAATATATTTGGCACATTAGAAAACCTTCTGGATAATGCACATGAGATAAAACAACCCAAACGAAGAGAAACTTTAATTAACTTCGCGGATCAAATACGAATTTCAAAGCAGTTAGTGAAATTGGATTGCGCAATGAAGTTAGATTTTGCGATCGATGACCTGGTAGTTTCTCCTCCAAGAATAGATGTCTTAGTGGAATTTTTAAAAAAAATGGAGTTTCGTACCATTTTAAAAAGGGTTTCAGAACAGTTTAACGTTGAAATAGCTGAACTTCCACCATCTAACAAAAAACTGAATGAAAAAAATGAAGAAAATATTTATGGACCAATAACGACTAAAAACTATGAAACCGTCAGGTCTATTGAAAGATTGAAGCAGTGGATTGAGGATATTCGCTATCACGGATATGTAGCTTTTGATACTGAGACGACAGGATTGGATGAAACGAAAGCCGAGCTTGTCGGGATATCGCTCTGCATTAAGCCAGGTTATGCATGTTACATTCCTGTTGGACACAAAGAAGGCGAGCCCGCTGATGGTTTATTTGGTTCAAGTAAACTGTGTGCTAATCAAATTCCTATAGCAGTAGCGACAGAACTCATAGGACCAGTTTTATCTGATCCAGCGGTTCTAATTGTTGGCCAAAATATAAAATATGATATAAAAATATTATCAAAATATGGCTTAGCCTTTGAGGCGATTGATGATACAATGCTAATGTCCTATGCACTGCATGGCGGCATTCACCGGCATAGTATGGATACGCTGTCTGAAAAATATTTAGGTCACACACCAGTTTCTATAAAATCATTGATCGGAACTGGGAAATCAGCAATAACATTTGACTTTGTCCCGATAGATGAAGCTAGTAATTACGCGGCTGAAGATGCTGACATAACCATCCGATTATGGAAGCTCTTCAAACCTAAGCTTCACTTGTCTAAAGTAACAAAGGTTTATGAAACCCTTGAACGCCCCTTGGTTCGAGTTCTGTCAGATATGGAGCTTTTGGGTATTAAAGTTGATAGAGACACACTTGTTAGGATGTCAAACTCATTTTCGCAAAAAATGGCTCATTTAGAGGAAGAAATTTATAGCCTTGCAGGAGAAACGTTCAATGTTGGTAGCCCAAAACAGTTAGGGGAAATCCTATTTGATAAACTTGGATATGCTGGTGGGGCCAAAGGGAAAACGGGTGCCTATTCTACGGGTGCTGATGTTTTGGCAGATCTTGCTACAGAATATGATTTGCCAAGGAAGGTAATAGACTGGCGACAATTAAGTAAGTTGAAGTCAACTTATACTGACGCATTACAAGACCACATCAATCCTTCATCTGGCCGTGTTCATACATCATATGTTATAGCTGGGGCTAATACAGGGCGACTAGCGTCAGCTGATCCTAACTTACAAAATATACCCATTCGATCCGAAGAGGGACGGCGTATTCGAGAAGCTTTTATCGCAGAAACTGGAAAAGTTCTTGTAAGTTTAGATTACAGTCAAATTGAGTTGAGGATTCTTGCTCACGTAGCATCTATCGATAGTTTGAAAAAAGCATTTCGTGATGGATTAGATATTCATGCGATGACGGCGTCAGAAATGTTCAATGTGCCTCTTGATGAAATGACGTCTGAGATCAGAAGGCAGGCTAAGGCAATAAATTTTGGAGTTATTTATGGTATATCTGGATTTGGTTTAGCCCGAAATTTAAGAATCCCACGTTCAGATGCCCAAGCCTTTATAGACAGATACTTTGAGAGATTTCCGGGCATAAAGGAATATATGGACGAAACCATTCGGTTTGCTAAGGAAAAAAATTATGTGGAAACATTGTTTGGAAGAATTATCCATACGCTTGAAATAAATGCAAAAGGTCCAAATGCTGGCTTTGCTAAGCGTGCAGCTATAAATGCTCCAATCCAAGGAACAGCCGCTGATATTATTCGCAGGGCAATGATACGCATGCCAAATGCAATTTCACATCTTAACGCAAAAATGCTTTTGCAAGTTCATGATGAACTTTTGTTTGAGGTAGACCAGGGTGACGTAGAGGCTTTAATTTCTGTAGCTAAATCAATAATGGAAGAAGCGTCGTATCCAGCGGTTAAATTAGATATTCCTATTCTCGTCGATGCAGGCCATGGCGAGAACTGGGCTCAAGCTCATTAAATACCTAGCTTAATTCAGAAGCAAGAATGATGGGAAAGAAATTTTTATTTGAAAATATACCAAACCAGTCTTCTTTATTGTGAGTTTTAATTGAGCAAATTTCGATCAATCTGTAAAAGCTTTTTCTGTCAATAAGAGCTTCCAGACCAGACCTAATGTGAATATACGGTTTTGGTTCTCCACTGTTTTGATCAATTGTCACGCGCAATGGGTTCTCATTATTGAGTTTAACCGTATCACCAACATGGGTTTCAAAAATCAATGTTTGATTGTTGCCATTGCCAACAACTGAAAAATCGACTGCTACAAATGGTGCATCGTCTACTTTAATTCCCACTTTTTCGGCTGGAGTTACCAAAAAGTACTTATCCTCATCTTTTCTTAGGATTGAAGAAAAAAGCTTAACAAGTTCAAATCTCCCAATAGGACTTCCCAGGTAATACCAAGTGCCATCTCGGGCTATTCGAATATCTAAATTCCCACAAAATGGTGGATCCCAAAGATGTACGGGCGGATGTCCTTTCTTTGAAACCTTGCGAGCAGCTGATGCAATGCCTTCTGCTGTTGCTATTTCTTTCTGTTTTCTGTTTTCTGATGCCATTATCTATGCCTTTTTCCCTTAAGAGAAGTAATCTTTTTATTCAGAATTGCACCTAATAATTATGCAAATAATCTGAATCTTAAGAAAGTGGATACAGTAATTTTTTCTTATTGCTGGTGGATATTGCCAATTTAAAAAAATTGGTTATATAAATTTACCAAAAAGGCTCCATATGGACATACCCTTAGCAAGTACTTCCAGGATTGAAAAAAAACCTGAACTCGTCGAAGCTTTAAAAAAAGTTCTGCCCGCATCATCAATAATAGAGGATAAAGCAGAAACTTTAGCCTATGAATGCGATGCGCTAACGGCCTATCGTTGTCCTCCAATGCTGGTTGTATTGCCAGAGACTACAGCTCAGGTGTCGGAAGTATTGAAACTATGCCATAAAATGAACATTCCAGTTATTCCAAGGGGTTCTGGCACTTCTTTGGCGGGCGGTGCGATGCCTTCTGCTGATAGCGTAGTTTTGGGGGTCTCTAAAATGAATAGTGTTCTGGAGACAGATTATCGTGACCGATTTATAAGGGTACAATCGGGCCTAACAAATATAGGGGTAACAAATGCTGTTGAGGATAATGGTTATTTCTATGCGCCCGATCCGTCTAGCCAACTGGCATGCGCCATAGCTGGAAACATAGGGATGAATTCTGGAGGCGCTCATTGTCTGAAGTATGGTGTGACGTCTAATAATCTACTTGGGGTTAAGTTAGTAACTATGGATGGTCAGATTTTGGAAATTGGTGGGGCCGCTTTTGATTCTAATGGTCTTGATCTTTTGTCTGTCGTTTGTGGTTCAGAGGGTCAATTGGGCATCGTGACAGAGGCAACTTTACGAATATTGCACAAGCCAGAGGGTGCTCTACCTGTTCTGATTGGCTTCAATAGTAACGAAGTAGCCGGTCAATGTGTTTCAAATATTATTAAAGCGGGTATCTTGCCTGTAGCAATTGAGTTTATGGATAGGCCATGTATTGAGGCCACAGAAACTTTTTCTGGCGCTGGTTACCCAGACTGTGAGGCCTTACTTATTGTTGAGGTGGAAGGTAGCTTGGACGAAATTGATGAACAGATAGATAAAATTATGGTTATCGCTAAATCACTTGATCCAACTGAACTGAGACGAGCAAAAGATGAGGAGCAAGCAAACCGTATTTGGCTTGGGCGAAAGTCAGCTTTTGGGGCAATGGGTCAAATTGCAGATTATATGTGCCTTGACGGTACAATTCCTGTAAATAAATTGCCTTATGTCTTAAAATGTATAGGAGAAATGAGTAAAACTTACGGCCTCAGTGTTGCAAATGTTTTTCATGCAGGTGACGGTAACATGCATCCACTCATCCTTTACGATGCAAATAAGCCTGGCGAATTGACTAAATGTGAAGAATTTGGAGCTGAAATTTTACGGCTCTGCGTTGAAGTAGGTGGCTGTTTAACAGGTGAACATGGTGTGGGAATAGAAAAACGGGAATTGATGGATTATCAGTTTACGTCCAACGACATTGATGCTCAATTACGAATTAAAGATGTTTTCGATTCAAAATGGCTCTTAAACCCTTTAAAAGTTTTTCCGCTACATCATACCGAAGCCCGTAGAATGGCATATAATTTTTAGAGCGGGCCTTTGTTTTTTCCTTCTAGCGAGATTGAAGTTGCAGCAATTTTATCCGAGGCAAAGGAACCATTATCCGTTGCTGGTGGAAATACTCGCGTATTGGCTCCGTCTGGTTCAAAAATTATTTCGACTTCAAAACTAAGTGGAGTTATTGACTACGAACCCGGTGCTTTAACAATGATAGCAAAAGCTGGTACACCGCTTTCTGAGATACAAAAAACTCTTACTTCCGAGGGTCAATGTTTAGCATTTGATCCCTATAATTGGTCACGGTTTATTAATAAAAAAGGAAGCAGCACAATTGGAGGAGTCTTTGCCGCTAACGTCAGTGGCTCAAGTAGATTGCGAGTAGGTGCTGCGAGAGATTTTCTTTTGGGTATCCGGCTCGTTGATGGATTAGGGAATATAATTCAAAATGGTGGTCGGGTTATGAAAAATGTAACAGGCTATGATTTGGTTAAACTATTTGCCGGCAGTTGGGGAACTTTAGGGATACTCACAGAAGTTTCTTTTAAAGTGCTGCCGAAGCCAGAGACAGAAGCTACTATTGTAATACATGGGCTGAATGACCAACTTGCATTAGATGCCATGATTGATGCAACCGCAACGCCATTTGATGTCTCTGGGTTAGCTCATATCCCTAAGCAAAAGGAAACAATGATTAGGGTAGAAGGCTTTGAAAATTCTGTAAAATACCGGGTAGAAAGATTAATGGAAATTGTTAAAAAATACGGAGAAATTCACACCCTTGATGCTGATAAAAGTATGCAAGTCTGGCGTAATATTTCGCTGCTTTCATCACTCAAATCTAATAATGATGATCTTTGGAGGCTATCCGTTAAGCCCACCGCAAGTACTCAAATTGTACAAAAAACAAAATTTAATGATTATTTTTATGATTGGGGTGGAGGTTTGATTTGGGGACTAGCTTCTCCAAAGCAAGATGTAAGAGAACACGTCCCCGCAGGGTCGGGACATGGAACATGCTTGCAAACAAAATCAAAGAAAATACCAATGTTCCATCCTTATGATGGTACTATTTCTGGGATAAAGGAAGGAATTAGAAAAAGTTTTGACCCGAAGCAGATCTTAAACCAGTACTTGGTTATTTAGCTATGCAGACAAACTTCTCTCCTGAGCAACTTAGAAATCCGGACTTTAAGAGGTCTAACGAAGTTTTAAGGTCATGTGTCCACTGTGGCTTCTGTACCGCCACGTGTCCAACATATAAAATTTTGGGTGATGAATTGGATAGTCCGAGGGGCCGAATATACCTAATGAAGGACATGCTGGAGAATGAAAGAACTCCCGATTTGCAAACCGTTAAACATATAGATAGGTGCTTGTCGTGCCTGTCCTGCATGACAACTTGTCCTTCGGGCGTCCATTACATGCATCTAATTGATCATGCCCGAAGCTATATCAATAAAAATTATAAAAGGCCTGCTGCGGATAGATACTTGCGTTGGCTATTGGCGTTGATTCTGCCTTTTCCAACAAGATTTAGGTTTTCATTAATCCTCGCAAAACTAGCTAAGCCTATTTCACCACTGGTGCCGGGTAAAAGACTTAGAGCGATGCTTGCACTTGCACCAAAAAAAATCCTTCCACCTAGCCTTAATGATGATCCTCAAGTTTTTTTGTCACAAAAGCCAGAAGTAAAAAAGCGGGTAGCGTTAATGACTGGTTGTGCACAAAAAGTTTTGGATACCGATATAAATGATGCAACAATCCGTATTTTAAGACGCATGGGGTGTGAAGTAGTTATTGTGAAAGGACAAGGATGTTGTGGCGCATTAACCCATCACATGGGCGACACAGATAAAGCCCTTCAGTTGGCTAGGGCGAACATAGAGGCCTGGAACAACGAGATTGAATTTAATGGGCTCGACGCCATTATTATTAACACAAGTGGCTGTGGAACTACCGTAAAGGATTATGGCCACATGTTCGAAGATACCGACCTAGCTGCAACCGCATTGAAAGTTTCTAAGTTAGCAAAGGATATTTCTGAATTTTTGGTCGAGTTTGACTTAACCCCGATATTAAGCAGCAATAATTTAAATGTAGTTTACCACTCCGCTTGCTCTTTACAACATGGACAACAAATTAAGCAAAGCCCCATAAAATTACTTGAACGTGCTGGTTTTAAGGTGTCACAGCCGTCCGATGCTCATATATGCTGCGGTTCAGCAGGGACCTATAACCTACTTCAACCAGATATTTCGAATACTTTAAAAAAGTTAAAGGTTAAAAATATCGAAGAAAAAAGTCCTAATATTATTGCGGCTGGCAATATTGGCTGCATGATACAGATTAGTTCCGGCACGGATATCCCAGTCGTTCATACTGTTGAATTATTAGATTGGGCGACGGGTGGTCCTAAACCGCCAAAATTATCCACTTTACAGGACATGGTATAAAGTAAGATTGTATCAATTGCTCAAAAAACGTTTCAATGCTTACACTTGAAACAAAAAAATTAATACCCACTTAAAATGCATGGTTGCCTGAATAGGGACCGTAATTCGCACGCGCCAGATTACTGGGCGTTAACCAAGTTATTGCTTTTAAAGGATGACAATTATGCAACATTTTGATTTATCACCATTATACCGCGCAAGCATTGGCTTTGATCAAGTCTCCGATTTGATGAACCGTGTTATAAGTACCAACTCAACTACAACGTCTTATCCTCCCTATGATATTGAAAAAACAGCGGATGATTTATATCGGATTTCTATTGCAGTTGCTGGATTTTCAGATGCAGATTTAAATGTCGAAGTTAAAAACAAAACGCTTATCATTTCTGGTAAAAAAGATGATAGCACTACTGAAAAAAGTTTCTTGCACAAGGGGATCGCAACCCGTGCGTTTGAAAGGACGTTTCATTTGGCCGATTATGTGAAAGTAAAAGGTGCGAGCCATTCCGACGGAATGCTTCATATTGATGTCTTTAGAGAAGTCCCAGAGGAACTAAAGCCTCGTCAGATAGAGATCGCTGTTCAGGGCTCCGCAAAACCAGTCATTGAGCATTAAATTCGCATCGCTATGTGGTGCGCTTGGTTTAATTTCTCGAGCGCACTACCGCAACTATGGGTCCTATTGGCCAACCGAAGTCATGCTGGTCTAGCTCCTTTGAGTATAATTTGGAAACTTTCCCATCAAAATACAGAGCATTAGGTACCTTTAATTTGTCTTTAAATATCCGGGCGAACGTGTGTAAATTTAACCTATTTTCTGCTTTCACAAAGTAGGCGAATTGTTTGTCCGCACTTGTTCCCACACCATTTCGTATAAATTTAGATTGGCTGTCTTCTATAAAACGGGGATGTAATTTGCTATTCCAAACAAGCATTGGTCCGGACTGTGTGGCATAAGTACATTTTGGAGAATTTTGTAAATACTCTAAGGTTTCATATATATTCAGCATATCAGAGCCAATGCAAAATATTCCATTGGGTAGCATTCCGAAATTCCCTGGACCGGGTCTCGCGACAACATTTTTCTTTTTACTGAGCTTTTCTATGTAATGACCAACGGGGCTTAAATCAGAGTGGTACATACCTGCATTCATAGCAAACAAGAGCTCTTTACCTTTATCATCTAACTCCTTTTGTAAGGCGTTAAAATTGCCGAATGGCACCCCATTTCTATTGTTTAAATAGTTTCACATATAGTAAAGTTGATATTTTCAAATATATCTTTCCGACAATCTAGCGCAGATACATTTGAGGAAAGTAGAACGCAAAACAGATATATTGCTGAGAACCGCATTACATATCCAGATCCTTTTTTACCCTGTCTAAACTAAATAACCGCTTAGTTTCATCCATCCGATCATATGTTTCATCCAAACGAAAGCGAATATCAGGGACATACTTAAGAGTGAGCTCTTTGGAAATCGCCCGTCTAATTTCAGACTTGTTTTTAGCTAAAAGCGCTATGGCATTTTCACCTTCGTGTCCTCCTAATGGGCAAACGTAGGCAGTCGCTATCTTTAGATCAGCAGAAGTTGTGACTTCTCCAACTGTGATAGACAAGCGGTTCAGCTCGGGGTCGTGAACAGCTCCTTTGAATAGAAGATCAGATAATGCTCTTCTTATTAATTCTCCTACTCTTAGTTGTCTTTGACTTGATCCAAGCGTGGTTTTATCAAATTTATTTGCCATATGTCGTTATGTAAGCTGTAAATTGCCCTTTGCCAAGTGGTTGAATAGCAGCTAAACAGCCACCAAATAGATTGGAAATTAAGCGATGAGTGAAAATATTCGAGTTGTCGTAACGGGTGTTTCGGGGCGGATGGGGCAAATGATTGTTTCAGGAGTTCTGAGTAGTACAAAAACTAGGCTTGTTGGAGCATTAGAACGAGAAGGTCATGACTGGATTGGTCAGGATCTAGGTTTGGTCAGCGGTTTAAACACTCTTGGGGTCGAAGTCTCTGATGATCCAGCTTCGGTTTTTAAAGATGCTGATGCCATTGTTGATTTCTCTGCTCCAAAAGCCTCTGTTGAATTTTCGAAACTAGCTGCTGAACGCGGGATTGTGCATGTGATAGGTACTACCGGCTTTAATGATCAGGAGTTAGCTTTGATAGAAAATTCCGGTAAAAAAGCAAAGATTATAAGAGCTGGAAATATGTCTTTGGGTGTAAATCTGCTAGTTCAATTAACTAAAAAAGTTGCTGCAACCTTAGATAGTGATTTTGATATAGAAATCATTGAAACGCACCATAATAAAAAAGTTGATGCTCCCTCAGGTACTGCTCTAATGTTAGGGAATGCGGCAGCAGATGGAAGGAAAATATCATTATCAAACGTCCGTGATAGTGGAAGAGATGGAATAACTGGGGCTCGTAATAGAGGAGATATAGGCTTCGTTTCTATTAGAGGTGGTGATGTAGTTGGAGAGCATGATGTATTATTTGCAGCGGCTGGAGAAAGAATTACTTTACGCCATGTAGCTACAGATCGTGCTATTTTTGTCAGGGGTGCACTTAAAGCAGTTGAGTGGGGTATTCAGCAAGAACCGGGTGAATACAGTATGAAAGATGTTCTTGGTATTTAGTAAGGTTTGGGGATATTTTTTGAAAAGTAAATTAAATACAAAGCCAAGTTTACCTTTAGAATTCCAATGAAATTTATTCTTTTTTTTCTTTTTATGCTCATTGGTATTAAAGCATTCTCGAATGAAAAATTTGATAAAATATCCAATGAAATGGACTTTTTAGAAATTGTTGATGGTCATACTTTGAGTAGGCCGCTAATAAAATTGGTAGTACAGAATGATGGGTCAATAACCGGGAAAGCTGCTTTTCGCGCGGTTAACGGAAATTGGTCGTGGGATAATCAGTTATTTTGTCGAACTCTCTTCTGGGGTGAGCGTGATCTGGGCTTAAATTGCCAGTTAGTTGAGTACAACGGAGAAATTATACGCTTCACGGCAGATGAGGGTGCCGGAGCTTTTGCTGATTTTACTATTGAAAAAAATTAGATTTAGGTCTGTTAATCCTCTTTGAAGGGTTCCATTGCGCTTCTAGCTAATTTGTCAACGCGCTCGTTACCCATATCCCCCGCATGACCCTTAACCCACTTCCAGTTGACCTCATGCTGTTCGCATAATAAATCTAGGCGTTTCCATAATTCTTCATTTTTAACTGGCTTTTTACTAGCAGTTTTCCAATTATTTTTTTTCCAACCTGCGAGCCAAGTTTGGATGCCATTCATAACATATTTGCTATCTGTAATGATTGTAATTTCGCTTGTCCGATCTAAGATTTCCAACGCAGCGATTGCTGCTCTTAGTTCCATTTTATTGTTTGTGGTAAGCCTTTCTCCATTAGAAAGCTCTCGTTCCTTGACAACTCTGCCATCTGAAAAAGCTTGAAGAAGGACACCCCATCCCCCTGGCCCAGGATTGCCTGAACAGGCACCGTCAGTATAAGCCACTAGTTTGTGCTTTGGCATATGCAAATATCCAATCAGAATTAACACCATCTAATCCGATGTCTTTTCCTGTTATATGATCGAAAACATCGAAACCACTGCTTTTTAGCAGTTGGCAAAGTTCAGTTTGGGAGACGTAAATATATCTTCTACCTAACGTATCTCTCTTTTCACCAGTTCCCAATTTTAATCCTATAGAAAAAAGTCCACCCGGTTTAATGGCTCTTCTAATACAAGTAAGTAAACGTGGTAAATCTATCCTTTTTGCATGAAGAAGTGAAAAACTGGCCCAGATACCATCAAATATTTCATTTTCTGAGAAAGTATCGAATGTCGCCTGATAACACCTAATTTTAGCATGTTTAGGTACCAATTCTATCATGTTTTGGGACGCGTCGAATGCCGTTACATTATGTCCGAGGTTTGCTAAATATTCTGCAGCAAGGCCTGGTCCGCATCCATAATCCAGAACGTTTGACTTTTTATGAAGATTTTCAGCAAAATATTTTAAAGTTTTGTGTGGGTGTTCTTTTGATATATTTGCTAAATATTCAGAACTTTTTGTGTCGTAGATGTGCACCGTTTTGATGTCAGAAGTCATATAATTATCCCAATGCCTAACAAAGATATTACAACGAAAGTGAGTGGGATACGCAACTTCATCCACCAGAGAGGTGTTAGTTTTAAAAGGTAGAAATGTCTGTCGATCAATAAAACTGCTATGAATCCAACAATTAAACTAATTGTGTCACTAGTTGGCCCTCTGCCCATTGCGAAGAATGCCCATAAGGCTGGAATGACAGATAGTATATAGCCTGTCTCTTATACANATATAGCCCATGCTCGCATTTTTTTTGTCCATTTTTGTGGCGAAGCCCCAAAGAACGCCAGACATGAAACAGAGGATGATGATACCGTAAGAGAGTTGTATTAGAGGCCCAACAAAGCGTGCCCCAAAATATTTTATTCCAAAATTAAAAGCTTCCTCAGAAACTAAGGTTACGGCACCCCACCCAAAGGGAATAACTCCAGACAGCCCTAAAATAAGAGCTCCTGTAGGTATTTTTGAAATCATAAAGCTTCCCGTAGAATGCGTGGTACTTTGAAATTCACACTTTCAGTAGCTGTTTCTACCAAATGGGTTTTTATTTCAAATCTTTCTTTCAGAGCATCAACAACTTCATTTACCAGTATTTCTGGTGCCGATGCACCTGCGGTGATACCTACTGATTTTATATTCATTAGTGAGTTCCAGTTGATTTCTGCAGCTCTTTGAACCATTTGAGAGTTTTCACATCCTGCTTTTTTTGCGACCTCTACGAGCCGTTGAGAATTTGAAGAATTTGGTGCTCCAATTACGAGTAGAGCGTCGACTTCCGGAGCAATTTCTTTTACTGCAGCTTGTCTATTACTGGTTGCATAGCAAATATCCTCTTTGTGAGGGCCTACTATTGTTGGAAAACGAGTTTTTAGTGCCTCGACGACCTCAGCAGTGTCATCAATGGATAAGGTGGTTTGGGTAACGTAGGCAAGCTTACTAGCGTCCCGAACAATTAGATTTTCTACATCTTTGGTGCTCTCGACCAGTAAAACGCCTCCCTCAGGTAATTGCCCCATGGTGCCGATAGTTTCTGGATGTCCCTCATGACCGATCATGATTATTTGAAGCCCGTTGTCAAAATGCCTATCTGCCTCTATGTGAACTTTGCTGACCAATGGGCATGTTGCATCAACATAAATCATTTTTCGGCTTTTTGCCTCAAGGGGTACGGATTTTGGTACTCCATGGGCGGAAAAAATTATCGGTCTATCTACTGGCGCATCGCTTACTTCCTTTATAAAAATAGCACCTTTTGATTTGAGCTCATCAACCACATATTTATTATGGACAATCTCATGTCGGACATAAACGGGTTCCCCCCATTTTTCTAACGCCATTTCTACTATTTTAATAGCACGATCAACTCCTGCACAAAACCCTCGGGGTGCAGCCATGTAGACAGTTAATTTTGGATTTCTCATTTTGTACTGACCACTGATTTATTACGCCACATTACCTTCATGATTGTTATCGGTAAACCCTTATGTTTACGAAGTAAGATAGCAAAAAGTGTTTATTTCTGTGTTAAATTTGTCTTCAAATAAATAAAAATTAACATTTTCGAATTTATATTTAAATTGATAAACTGAAAGAAAGAAAATTATATCAATATGAAAAACGAAAGATATTGATATGGAAAGCTCAGCGTTTATTGCACTTGGTAGTAATTTAAATTTAGACGGTGTTTCTTCTCTGGAACTGATCAAGAAAGCCATTATAGAGTTAGAGAAGTCTAATTTTAACTTGCAAGCAATATCGCGCTTTTTTAAAAACCCAGCGTTTCCAATTGGTTCTGGTCCTGATTTTGTAAATGCTGTTGTAAAAGTCCGTATTGACGCAAAGCCTCAAAATATTTTGGATCAACTGCATTCTATTGAAAAAAAATTTGGCAGATCTCGTGGCAAAAGGTGGGATGGAAGAACATTAGACCTGGATTTGTTAGCTGTTGGCCAATCCATCCAACCAAGCAACTCTACTTATTTATACTGGCACGATTTAGATCTCGAAAATCAGTTAAATAGAATACCCTCTAATTTGATTCTACCGCATCCAAGAATGCACGAAAGAGCGTTTGTGCTTGTACCATTGTTGGATATTGCACCGTGTTGGATACATCCGGTCCTAAAGAAAAACATCAGCGAACTCTGTAATGATTTGAGTGTTGAAGAAATCTCTGACTTGACATGTTTATAAACAACTCTTGTAATTTTCAGATTGATCTACTAGAAGCCTGAGTCTGCAAGGATATACCCAGGAGAAAATCATGGCACGGGTCACAGTTGAAGATTGTGTAGATAAGGTTCCTAATAGATTTGAGCTAGTAATGTTGGCTGCGCACCGGGCTAGAGAAATCTCTTCTGGTTCATCGCTAACTGTTGAGCGTGATAATGATAAAAATCCAGTTGTATCTCTCAGAGAAATTGCCGATGAAACACAAACTGCTGATGAATTGCGTGAGAGGTTAATAGAGAGCAATCAAACTCAAATCGAGGTTGACCTACCTGAGGATGACTCAATGGCAGTGCTGATGGGTGGTGGTGATGATAGTGACCGCGCTGAGGATGATGATATGAGCGAAGAAAAATTGCTTCGCGCACTTATGGCTGCTCAAGATAAAGGATAATCTGCGGCCTGAGGGTCTGACAAATGTTAACTGCAGAAGAGCTTGCCACTCGGATACAAAATTACAATCCGAAATCTAATTTTGAGATGATTGTAAACGCCCATAAATATGGGCAAATAAAGCATGAGGGGCAATTTAGAAAGTCTGGAGAAAAGTATTTTTCTCATCCTGTCGCAGTTGCTGAGATACTGGCTGATCAGCAGCTAGATGACGCAACAATTATAACTGCCTTATTACATGATACCATCGAGGATACGTCTTCAAACAAAGACGAAATCACAAAACAGTTCACTTCAGAAATTGCTGATTTAGTGGATGGTGTTACAAAATTAACAAATATGCAATTGACCTCCACTGAGACTAAAGAGGCAGAAAATGTGCGTAAACTGCTCATGGCAATTGCACAGGATGTCAGAGTAATTTTAGTTAAACTCGCAGATCGTTTGCACAATATGCGAACGATAAAATCGATGAAGCCTGAAAAGCAACTCCAGAAGGCTCGTGAGACTATGGAAATATATGCTCCTCTAGCAGGCCGAATGGGCATGCAGTCGATTAGAGAGGATCTTGAAGATCTTGCCTTTCGTGTACTTAATTCCGAGGGTCGGGCATCAATAATAAGACGATTTATAGTTTTACAAAAAGAAACTGGTGATGTTGTTCAAAGAATAACTGATGATATGCATTCAGAATTAGAGGCATCCGGAATTCAGGCTAAAATTGAAGGTAGAGCAAAAAAGCCCTATTCTATTTGGCGCAAAATGCAAGAGAAAGCGCTTTCCTTTTCGCGTCTGTCAGATATTTACGGATTTAGAATAATATGCAGTAGTGATGAGGAATGCTACCGTGTACTTGGCGTAATTCATAAGCGTTGGCGCGCAGTCCCAGGCCGTTTCAAGGATTATATCTCTCAGCCGAAATCTAACGGATATCGGTCTATTCACACTACAGTTTCAGGTAGAAACGCTCGCCGTGTGGAGGTCCAAATACGAACCCAGCTAATGCACGATGTGGCTGAAAGTGGTATCGCAGCACATTGGGCATATCGAGATGGTGTTAGAAGTGAGAACCCGTTTACCGTCGATCCTGTGAAATGGATAACTAGCTTAATTGAGGAGTTTAATACAGAGGAAGACCATGAAGCATTTTTAGAGGCTGTAAAGCTTGAAATGTATTCTGATAAGGTCTTTTGTTTTTCACCAAAGGGTGAAGTCATAAAGCTACCAAAGGGCGCAACACCAATTGATTTCGCATATGCAATTCATACTCGTATTGGAAATTCTTGTGTTGGTGCAAAAATAGATGGGTTGCGAGCACCTCTTTGGACAAGGTTAAGAAATGGCCAATCTATAGAAATTCTTACGGCAATGGGGCAAGAACCGCAAGCCACATGGCTTGAAATGACAGAGACTGGCAAGGCGAAGACAGCAATTAGACGCGCGCTGCGCGAAGCAGATCGTGATAAATATATCATTATGGGGCAACAACTTTTGAGGGCAGCATTTGAGCACTTTGGTAAGAGAGCTACAGACAAAGCTTTAGAAAATACAGCCAAGAAACTTCGAATTAATGATGTTGAAGAGTTATATGCTAGATTGGGAAGCGCAGAGTTGCAGCCGAGGGATGTAATAAACATCATATTTCCAGATTTTTCTACAGCGAAAGAACCTGAAATTGATCAAAAACTTGCAGTAATAGGTCTTGCGGAGGGACAATCTTTTAATCGAAGACCTTGCTGTCAACCTTTGCCAGGTGAGAGAATAGTAGGCATAGCAACCAGTGGAAAGGGCGTATCAGTTCACTCAATTGATTGTTCCACATTGGCAAGTTTTGAAGATAATATGGATTTGTGGTTGGACTTGCATTGGCATGCTGGCAAGCATCCCTCAATTTATCCAATCACCCTAGAAATGACCATCAGTAATGATGCTGGTGTTTTGGGAAGAGTTTGCACAATTGTTGGTGATTTGGGTGCTAATATCTCGGATATGGAGTTTTTAGATCGCAAGCCAGACTTCTTTAAATTAATACTTACTGTGGATTTACGAGATGTTGAGCACTTACATGCAATCTTATCAAGGTTGGATGCTGAAAACGCCGTTGCCACGGTGGCCCGCACCAGAAGAAGCAGAAATCATGGTAGCTAGTCGACTATTTGAGGTGCATCATGGTTTTTAAGCGGAGAGAAAAGAGGTCATGGGGCTCATTACTTCAATTCCTACTTTGGCCAAAAGGTGGTTGGACCAGGGCAGCATTGTACGTAAAGCATCGCTTACACCGATTACCTGATAACCCAGAGAAAATTGCTAGAGGTATTTGGGCTGGTGTATTTACTACTTTTACACCATTTTACGGGCTTCACTTTATAGTTGCAGGAACAATTGCGTTTATTTTAAGGGGAAATATTTTGGCTGCCTTGCTTGCCACATTTTTTGGTAATCCTCTTACTTATATTCCTATTGGAATTATATCCCTTCGCACCGGTGAATTTTTACTAGCAAGTGAGGGATTGGGTCATGACGGTGAAAATTTGGTATCTTTATTTCTAGGTGCTTTCCTTGACTTAAAATCTAATTTTTATTCTATTATCATTGGTGGTCCCGTTGAATGGAATGACCTAATAATATTTTACCAGGACGTTTTCTTTCCATACCTTATCGGCGGAATTTTCCCAGGTATCATAGCGGCTTCTATTTGCTGGATGATCAGCTTGCCATTAATTCGTGCTTATCAGAACAGACGCAAAGGTCGCCTTCGAGAAAAACTCAGAGAAATTAAAGAGAAAAGTACTAAGTTTCGTAAATAAAAATAAATATAAACTTACTTGGAGATTTGTATGTTACCAGAAAGTCATGTGAGACTGGGTGTAAATATTGATCACGTTGCCACTATTCGAAATGCTAGGGGTAGTATGTATCCTGATCCTGTAGAGGCAGCTATTCTAGCCCAAAATGAGGGAGCGGACGGCATTACAGCACATCTTAGAGAGGACCGGCGCCATATTCGAGATGAGGATATTGATGGATTAATTGCAGCTTTGAACATCCCGTTGAATTTTGAGATGGCGGCCACGGAAGAAATGCAGAAAATAGCGCTCAAGCACAAACCCCATGCTGTATGCCTAGTACCAGAAAAGAGAGAGGAGCGGACTACAGAGGGTGGTTTAGACGTTTTGAAAGAAGAAAATAAGTTGAGAGAATTTATTAAACCGTTAAGTGATTCAGGCTGCAGAGTTTCTTTATTCATTGCCGCAGTGCCTGCTCAAGTTGAAGCAGCTGAGAGGGTTGGCGCGGCCGTAGTTGAGCTTCACACGGGTGCTTATTGTGATTATTATTATGAGCAAAATCAGTCAAAATATGAAACCGAATTTGAAAATTTAAAGAATATGTGTGCACATGCAAGCTCCATAGGTCTTGAGGTGCACGCAGGGCATGGCCTGACTTATGAAACTGTATCCCAGATTGCAGCATTTCCAGAGTTAAAAGAATTAAATATTGGACATTTTTTAATTAGTGACGCCGTATTTAATGGTCTTGGGAATTCAATTAAAAAAATGAAAGAACTCATCGGAGAGGCTCGCGCCAGTTGATTATCGGTACAGGAACAGACTTAGCCAATATTGATAGGATTAATAAGGTTCTTATTCGTCACGGTGATAGATTTAGGAACAGAGTTTTTACAAAAAACGAACAAGCCAAAGCAAGGCGACGAAAAGATGAAGCAGGTACGCTAGCAAAACGTTGGGCAGCCAAGGAGGCCTGTTCAAAAGCACTTGGGACTGGTTTACGTATGGGTATTTCATGGAAAGATATGGCAGTAAGTAACATCGAGACAGGTCAACCGGTGATGACACTTACCGGTTGGGCAAAGAAGCGCTTGGAAGATTTGACACCTGAAGGACACTTGGCAACTCTTCACGTTTCACTTACTGATGATCATCCTTGGGCTCATGCGATAGTAATTATCGATGCACAGCCTTTGGCTTGACACAATCTCACCAAGATAGCATTAGAGAGTATTAGTTTAGGGAGCACTTGGGATGGCTAAACCCAAAAAAAAAGAAGGTTTTCTCGAAACCATAAAAACAATAATATTTGCTCTTATTTTGGCTGGAATTTTCAGGACCCTATTTTTCCAACCATTTTGGATCCCATCTGGCTCAATGAAAGACACTCTTTTAATTGGTGATTTTTTGTTCGTCAATAAAATGTCCTATGGTTATTCATATGCATCGTGCCCGACTGTAAGAATAGCAGCCATTGGACTAAATATCGAAGCAGAAGACATATGTGGTTTTTTGCGTGGGGGTAATAAGAGAATTTTGGGAGCCGAGCCAAAGCGTGGTGATGTAGTTGTGTTTCGTCACCCTTCAAATGGTCAAGACTATATTAAAAGATTGATAGCTCTGCCCGGTGAAAAAGTACAAATAAAAAATGGGTTGGTATTTATAAATGGAACTCCAGTAGAAGTTATATCCGATGGTACGTTTGACGAAGTAAAGGCGCCACAAGGACCATTTAGAAATATGCCTCGCTGTGCAAATGAGGTCGTTGAGCAAAATGGCATTTGTAAGAAGGAAAAATTTGTTGAAACTTTACCGAATGGAGTTTCGCACTCTATTTTGAATTTTATGCGTCAAACAGTAGATGATACCCCTGTTTATCATGTGCCAGTAGGACATTATTTCTTTTTGGGAGATAACAGGGATAATTCAAGTGATAGCCGTATATCTCAATCAAGAGGTGGTGTAGGGTTTGTACCTTTTGAAAACCTTGTTGGCAGAGCAGACAGAGTACTTCTTTCTTCCGCTGGTAGATCTATGTTTGCCTTCTGGACATGGAGGGGTGATCGCTTTTTCGAGGGTATTGAGTGAAAAAGTCCGTTGATATCGAAAAATTTGAGAAGCGTTTAGGATATACATTCAAAGATCCGAAGTATCTCTTGGAGGCACTTACTCATCCTTCTTTTTCTTCAACAAATAGATCTGACAATCAACGGCTGGAGTTTATTGGTGATCGAGTTCTGGGTCTAACCGTAGCAGAAGCTATAGCTAAACAGGACCCACAGGCACCTGAAGGGAAGCTGGCTCCCCGTTTTAATGCCCTTGTTAGAAAAGAAGCCTGCTCTGGTGAGGCGCAAGAAATAGATCTTGGACTGGTTTTGAAATTGGGCCGTTCTGAGATGATTACGGGTGGGAGACGTAAAAATGCTGTTCTTGGAGATGCAATGGAAGCTGTATTGGCTGCAATTTATTTAGATGGTGGATTTCAAGCTGCAAAAGATATAATTTTGAGATTATGGGACAGAAGAATTTCTAATGTTGATTTAGATGCAAGGGACTCCAAAACAAAACCTTTGCGGAGGCTGGCAATAAGCGAGACGCTGAGCAAGCAGCAGCCAGAATGCTTATGGAAACTTTAAAGGATAAAGAATGAAAAAAGCAGGCTTTGTGGCACTTATCGGCGAACCAAATGCTGGAAAGTCTACGCTTTTGAATCATTTTGTAGGCTCGAAAGTTTCCATAGTTACTCATAAAGTTCAAACTACCCGGACTAAAATTAGAGGGATCGTAATCGCGGATAACTCTCAAATAGTATTTGTTGACACTCCCGGTTTGTTTAAACCAAGACGTCGACTGGATAGGGCTATGGTAGCCGCTGCATGGGGTGGGGCGGCAGATGCTGATGTGATTGTTTTGCTTATCGAGGCTCATAGAGGCTTAACTGAAGGTGTGGAAAGGATTCTTGGAGATCTTTCTAATTCAAGTAAGAACCGGTCGGTTGTACTTGCCATTAATAAAATCGATAAAGTTAAATCGCCAGTACTTTTGTCTTTAACCAAGCAATTAAATGAACTTTTCAGTTTTTCAAAAACATTTTTAATTTCTGCTGATCGAGGATTTGGAACAAAAGATTTAAAACTGTGGTTAGCAGATAAAATGCCAGATGGTCCATGGTTTTATCCTGAGGATCAAATTGCCGATTTACCATTGAAAATGATTGCAGCGGATATTACGCGTGAAAAACTCATTCTTAGACTTCATCAAGAGCTTCCTTATCAGTTAACTGTGGAAACAGAAAATTGGGAGGATAAAAAGGATGGAAGTGTAAGGGTTGATCAAATAATTTACGTTTCCCGCGGTGGTCACAAAGGCATAATTTTGGGTGCTCGTGGTGAAACAATCAAGTCTATTTCTATGGCGGCGCGAGAAGAGCTTGAGAGCTTTTTGGGGTGTAGAGTGCATTTATTTTGTCAAATTAAAGTTCGTGAAAAGTGGTTAAACGAAGCAGAGAGATATGTTGAAATGGGGCTTGATTTTAATGATGGAAATTAATGGCGCGTTTAAGAAGTAAAATTTGGGTACAGGCTTACCTAAAAAGGTTAGAACTTCAAACTATTGCCGCATATGTGATAGCTCATGGAGATGATCATTCAGGGGCTATTTTAGTGAAAATAAGCAAGAGGGATGGATTTGCGGAACTTCATCAAAAGACCTTCGATCTTCAAAATAATAGAAACTTATGGGTAAAAATTTTGGAGGACCTAGATGCCAAAATAGATATTTTTTTAGAAAAGCAGAAAGCTAATGATCCAGATTTGTGGATAGTTGAAGTAGAAAGTGCGAACGGGCAAAATTACCTAGACGAATTTTAGGGATTATTCTATTTTTACGAAATGGAATGGCGCTCAGTTGGGATATTATTAGCTACGCGAAAGCATGGTGAAACATCATTAATCATAGATACTTTTTGCCCAGGCTATGGTCGGTATTTGGGTGTTGTGAAAGGTGGAGCATCACGAAAGTTTTCACCAATACTTCAGGTGGGGGCACAGCTTGATCTAACTTGGAGTGCACGCTTACAAGATCACCTTGGGTCTTTTAAAGTTGAATTAGTTAGGGCTCGTACTGTTAATGCTATGAATGACAGAATTCTGACAGCGGGCTTAACGACTGTAAGTACAATTTTATCCAGAGTTTTGCCCGAGAGACATGCGTACGATAATTTTTATAGAACAACAGAGGATTTGTTAGACCTTCTTAGTCAGCCAAAGGTCTGGCCTCTGGCTTATCTTCATTGGGAACTAGAATTGTTGAGTGTGCTTGGTTATGGGCTTGATTTGTCAAAATGTGCTGTTTCTGGATGTACTGACAACCTCCGGTATGTATCGCCGAGGACTGGGAGAGCCATCAGCGCACAAGCAGCTGGGGTGTGGGCTCCAAAATTATTACACCTTCCACCCATTATTTTAAAAGGGTCTGAAAATTCAGATAACATTATAGATGGCTTAAAATTAACGGGATATTTTTTGACAAAAAAAGTTTTTAATGAACTATCAGTAAAATCACCAGTTCCTGAAAGACAACGGTTTGTTGATTTGCTAACTCAAAAAGCTTCTTCAGGCCTTTAATCACTTTTCTGTGTCAGTATTTTAGCAAAATTAATTTACGCCACTAGACAACTTCTTTTCTTTACCATACACACTTTGCACCTACGACATTTTGTCGTATGTGCCCGGGTAGCTCAGGGGTAGAGCAGTGGACTGAAAATCCTCGTGTCGGTGGTTCAAATCCGCCCCCGGGCACCACTTGATCCAAGAAAAATTATCAAAAACAAAGCCCGATGGCAGTTTCTCAACTAACGATTTCGCTCTCAATTTCGTATAGATTGCCAACATTCTAAAATCCGATTGCCAAATACTCATATAAGAACTAAACAAAACAATAGAGACCCCAATGCGACCCAATCATTGGACAAATGATATGCGCCCACAAAGTTTAATAATTGAAAATCGCACAATCAGTCCAACAGAACGTCCATTACTCATAGCTGAAGTTAGTGCAAACCATGATCGTGATCTTGATCAGGCCTTGGCTTTAGTCGACATTGCGGCAGATGCGGGCTGGGATTGTTTGAAATTACAAACTTATACTGCCGACACTTTAACTATGCGATCAAACCATCAAAGTATGAAAATCGATCCAATTTGGGGCAGTCCTACCCTATATGACCTTTATGAAGGTGCTGGAATGCCGATGGAATTTCATCAACCGTTGTTTCAGCGTGCGCGTGAACGCGGCCTGATCCCATTCACTTCGGTTTACGATCCACGCGATTTAGATTTTATCGAAACATTGGGATGTCCAATATACAAGATAGCCAGTTTTGAGATGACATTCGATGATCTTCTGGCCACAACTGCCCAAACTGGTAAACCAATTATTCTCTCAACTGGAATGGCTACCTTACCAGAAATTGACCACGCTCTCGAGGTATTGGATAAAAATAATGCAGCAGCAATTATTTTATTGCATTGTTGTTCATCGTATCCGGCACCACTAGACAGCATTAATTTGAATGCTATGACGGCAATCGGGAATAGGTTTAATCGATTGGTGGGATTTTCCGATCATACACTCGGATCTATCGCCCCTTTGACTGCAGCTGCAATGGGCGCCGTTGCTATTGAGAAGCATTATACCAATGACCCTACCCGTGAAGGGCCTGATCACCGCTTTTCAGCTACTCCGGAAATAATGAAAGATATCGCCAACGGTGTAGACGATATCATGGCACTCCGTGGATCGCCAACCAAAGAAACAACAAAGGCTGAATTGGTCAATAAATCGATCGGTAGACGTTCTGCATTTGCCACGGCAGACATTAAAAAAGGGCAAAAAATAACCTCAGATCTATTCCGCTTTATTCGTCCTAATGCAGGGATACCAGCAAATGATCCAACCGCTCTACACGAAAAGTATTCATTGTGTGACATCCCAAAGGGCACACCCATCCGATACGAAGATATCAGTTAACATGCTTGGGATGATTACAGTACGATTGGCAAAAGTAAGTGACGCTAAGAGCTTATTTGATTGGAGAAATGATCCAAATATCAGGGCAGTGTCGGAACAAACTAAGCCACTGATTTGGGAAGATCACATTAGGTGGTTAACACACACATTGCAAAGTAACACCGAGCATGTATTCATTGGAGAACAAGATGGGGTTCCAATCGGCGTGGTCCGTTTCTCAGTTGAACATGATCATGCCTTAGTTTCACTTGCTCTTGCCCCTGAGGCGCAAGGAAAAGGCTATGGTAAATCTTTATTAGCTTTAGGTATAGCTCAAATAGGGTCCATGCCTATTCGTGCGCGCATTCGCAGTGATAATGTTGCAAGCCGCAATTGCTTTGCAGCTTGCGGTTTTTTGGAAACTAGCCGGGTTAAAGGTTTTTGCTGTTACAATTATATTCGTTTGACATTTAAGGAAATCGTCCCGAAAGACGATCACATAACCGCTCTTTATGAGGCTCTTAAATTACGTAAGCATGCAATTAGTCATGTCAACTTACCCTCCTTCGAAGACCATAAGGAGTTTATCAAAAAACACCCTTACAGAAGCTGGAATTTTGTTTTGGCAGCGACCGAGTGTATTGGTAATTTTTACTTGCAAAACGATAATTCAATTGGTGTACATTTACTCCCAGGTTACGACCATATGCTTCCTGTTCTATTAAAGCAAATTTTGCATGACTATGACCCCTTACCCGAGATTAAATCAAAGCGTAGTGCAGGTTTTGTTTTGCATGTGCCCATTGGCGATCATGAGAGACGGGCACAAATGAATGCCAATGGACATATGCCTTTGCAAATCACTTACACTCTTGAAAAGGGGCAAGTATGAATATTTGTATTATCCCCGCCCGAGGAGGGTCAAAGCGTATACCGCGCAAGAACATCAAACACTTTTGCGGAAAGCCAATGATCGAATGGGCAATTGCTGCTGCGCAATCTGCTGGCATATTTGAACGTATTTTTGTATCGACCGATGATGTTGAAATCACGGAGACTGTACTCCCGTTGGGTGTTGAAGTGCCATTCAAAAGGCCAAAGCATTTGTCAGATGATTTTGCAACAACCATTGATGTAATGGCCCATGCGGTCAATACTTTGGGCTTGGATAATGAGTGCACTGTATGTTGCCTCTATGCCACTGCCCCATTTCTACAGCCTGAAAAACTGGCGATTGGTCGAGAAAAGTTGAATCAAGCTGATTTTGCTATTTCTGTAACAAGTTATGCCTTTCCTATCCAACGGGCTTTGCGCGCTAAGTCGTTGGATCAGATAGAGATGATAAATCCGGAGCAGTTCACAACGCGCAGTCAAGATTTAGAAGAGTGTTTTCATGATGCGGGACAATTCTATTGGGCGAAGGCCAGTTCATGGGCATCTAGAAAATCGATTTTCGAAGGGAAAGTAGCCGGTATACTGCTTCCACGGTCCCGGGTGCAAGACATCGATACACCCGAAGATTGGGAACTTGCTGAGATAATGTTTCGTACACTGGGCTTAGGCTAGTTTATGCGGTACCGTCCCAAACGCCGTGAACTTCCGATCTCAACACGGATTGCCTATATCATCTATCAAATAGCCTATCATTTTGCACTGCCTCTAGCTGGTATTCTCGCTTTATGGCGGGCGCGAAAAGAACCAGGGCATCTTCACAATGTGAGCCATCGTTGGGGACTAGGGCCCGTCGGTGCTAAGGGAGGGGTTTGGGTATATGCAGCATCTCTTGGAGAAATGAACGCTGCGCGTCCCTTAGTCCAAGAGTTTCTAAACGATGGACAACACGTCCTCCTAACACACCTGTCACCAGCAGGTTTTGATCGGGGCGTACAACAATTTGGAAATAACCCTCAGGTAACCCATCTTTATATGCCGTTCGATTGTTTCTGGACAGTGCAGTTGTTTTTACGACGCGCTAAGCCAGCCTTTGGTATTGTTTTGGAAATTGAAATTTGGCCAGCAATGTTGATCGAAGCGGACAGATTGTCCATTCCAATGTTCATGGCGAATGGCAATCTTTTACCCAATCGTATGAAACGTTTGCAAACATGGCGGCGGCATGGACTATATCTATACCGTTTGTTCGATCATATTTTTACACGATCGCAGGATTATGTTGAGCGCTATATTGCTACCGGGGTGCGTCCTGAGAACATATCTATTGCCGGCGAATTACGCTTTGATACGCAACCAGATCCAGCCCTCCTAGCCTATGGTCGCAATCTACGTGAGACTTGGAATACAACGTTCACTTTCATGATTGCGTCATCCGTTAAAGGTGAAGAGGTTATTTTGCAAAAAATCGTTGAAAATTTTCTTCAAGCCGCACCGCAAGCACGTGTAATCTGGGTGCCGCGTAGCCCACAACGCTTTGATGCCGTTGCCGATTTACTAGACTCTTGCGAAATTCCCTATATGCGCCGTAGCCAAATAACTGATGTTATACAATCTAAAAATAAGGTGCTGATAGGGGATACACTTGGTGAAATGGATCTTTACCTTGGACTTGCGGATGTGGTTTTTGTTGGGGCGAGTTTTACCGATATGGGTGGACATAATATTATTGAGTCTTTGTCAGCCGGTTGCCCAGTTATTATGGGACCTTCTACCTATGGGATCGATTTTATTGCAAGGCCTGCGCAAAAAGCAGGGGTGTTTGAAACTTTTGAAACCCCGCACGCCTTATACACCCACCTTCTTTCTTTAAATGAGGATCTATCGCATTTTCAATTGAAGCAAAAAAAGGCTAAAGCTTTTGCTGCATTAAATTATGATACGGCTAAATTCACTTTCAAATTTATCAGTAAGCTCATTAGTTATAAAAATGGTTCATGAAAGAAAAAACGTACTCCTGATCGTGCCACATATGCCAGCTTTTGATTCATGCATACCTTTAATGATCCGCCTCCATAAACGAGGCAATGTTGATGTAAAAATTATAGTTAGCCAAAGGCTTATAAAAATTGATGCACGGGTTGAACAAACACTAAAAGCATCAGGAGTACCTTATGTTGTCAAATCTTTATTCGGAGTGGAACTGTTTAGCTGGCTTCAAATTGCACGTACAGATTGCATATTAACCCACTCTGACCCAATTGCCTTCGGCGGCAAATTTCGTCCTCGAGATTATTTCATAAAAATGTTTAAAAAAAATGTTATTTTCATTCAACATGGCATGGTGCAGCAGGGCCTCCACACACAGGGAGTACTGCGCGATGTTTGGGATTACTATTCACAAACTCTTCTAATATGGGCAGATTTGCCAAATACAGCGAGAGGCTTTCTAGCCCCGGGTGTGGCAGATCGATTGCACGTGACCGGCATTACAAAAACCAATTTACTTGATGCTTGGCCAAACCATGACAAGCTAGCTGCGGAGCTTTCAAATTATTCTCGCCGAGTGTTAATATGTTACAATTTTGGCTTCGAGTCTGAACGGTACTCCGATCAAATGTTTGAAAATGCTTTGAAGGTTTGGAAAGCGGCAGCGCAGTCTCGACCAGATATTGCTCTAATACTTCGAGGCCATCGCGGAAAAAGGCACAGCGATATTGAACAAAAAATTGCAAAAGTTTGTAAAGAGTGTCCAAACATAATCCGATCAGAACGTCATTATGGTATTATGGCTATGGCAACTATTAATGATGTTATGGCATTAGTAGACTGTGTGATCTCTCACCCCTCTACGACTATTTTGGATGCAGTTTATGAAGGTAAGCCCGTCGCCGTAATGAATAGCTTTCAACGGATATTTGAATGTCTCCCCAATGTTGATACCCTCGACAACTTTACCGAATTCATTGAGAATGATAACCCACAAACAGGGCATGTAACTTTGCGGAAAACTTATGGCAATTTGTCAGATAACCTCGACAAAGCTGCAATGATTGTGGAACAAGAGATGAATAAAACAAGAATTTAAGAGTGAAGGGATAGCAATATGTTCGAAAATTCAAACATCTTGGTGACAGGCGGCACCGGATCTTTCGGTCATGCTTTCGTGCCTACAACACTTGTAAAATATAACCCTAAAAAGATTATAATCTTTAGTCGTGATGAAATGAAACAGTGGGAAATGGCCAAACTCTATCGCGGTGACCCGCGCATACGTTTTTTCATAGGAGATGTTCGAGATCGGGAAAGGCTGTACCGCGCCTTTCGGAATGTTGATTATGTGGTCCATGCTGCGGCTACCAAAATTGTACCTACTGCCGAATATAATCCGTTTGAGTGTGTGAAAACTAATATTAACGGAGCAATGAACGTTATTGATGCAGCGGTAGATTGCCGTGTAAAGCGGGTTGTTGCGCTTTCTACCGACAAAGCATCGTCACCAATAAACTTATACGGCGCAACAAAATTGGCTTCCGATAAATTGTTCGTGGCCTCAAACTCTTACGGGGGTGAACATGGCACACGCTATGCGGTGGTCAGATACGGTAATGTTATGGGATCGCGTGGTTCCGTCATCCCATTCTTTATGTCAATCAAAGATAAAGGTGAATTTCCAATAACAGATGCACGAATGACTAGATTCATGATTTCTCTAGACGACGGGGTTAAGCTGGTATGGCATGCTTTTGAAGATATGGAAGGTGGAGAGATTTATGTAAAGAAGATCCCATCCATGAAAGTCACGGATATTGCAGCATCAATTTCGCAAAGCGCAGTTCAAAAAATTGTTGGGATCCGCCCAGGGGAAAAGCTACATGAGCAGATGATTGGCGAGGAAGACGCTCCGCACACCTATGAATACCCAGAGCATTTTAAAATTCTGCCTGCGATAAACAATTGGTCCTCGAGTCCGGCTCGCATCAAAGATGGCCTTAAAGTGCCGGATGGTTTCACCTATTCATCTGATAACAACACAGAATGGATGACGCGCGAAGAATTAAAGGCTTGGATTGCGGATAACGAGTCCAAAATTGGCGCGATCTAATGCGCATCGAATGGTGTCCAACGGGCTGCGATCTTTGGTTCGATTTGGCCATCAAACTGAAATCGAAAGACATTTTGAAATCCTCAAGTTTGAGGTCAGCCCATATTCTTGAATGGCTAGTTGCATCGCTGACCTCGCACGTAATTCCCAGCACTGTGAACCCAAGTAACGAGCGCTACTTAACTAATTGGTATACTGACGATGCATTTAGAACTGCAGAATTTGAAGCGATTTTAAATACTTTAAAAAAGGTGTTGCTGAATTAAATAATAGAAATTAACCAGAAGGAACACTAGAAATAAATGGAAAGCCTATGACATCCAGCTCATTTATTCCCTATGGTAGACAAGACATACGTCAAGATGACATCGATGCGGTGGTATCTGTATTGTGCTCCGAATTTTTAACTCAAGGGCCAAAAGTTCCTGCATTTGAAGCTGCCGTTGCTGCACACACTGGCGCTGCCTATGCAATTGCAGTAAATTCTGCGACATCTGCTCTCCATATTGC
>LUQC01000021.1 GCA_001627925.1 Rhodobacteraceae bacterium REDSEA-S34_B6
TAATAAAGTAGGGAAAGCTGTCACAGGCGCTGAATTTAGAGATGGGTATGAGGCTCTAAACATGACAGAAGCGCGCCTTACCGAGATTGGCATCGGTGGCATGGTGGCTCCGTTTAGTATTTCTTGTGCAAACCATGAAGGCGCAGGTAAGTTTGCTGTGATGCAGTGGGATGGTGAGAAGTTTAATCAGGTTACTGGTTGGGAAGCTCCACTTGATCCTGCGTACATTAGGCAGCTTGTTGAAGACTCTGCAGCTAAATTTGCGGCTGAAAACAACATAACACCCAAAGTATGTCCTTAGCACTTATTTAAAAAATGTAGACCAGCGTACCTATCGCTGGTCTATTTGTACTCATACAACGCGATAGGTAGGCAAAGTCGTTGGTTGACCAGTCAATCATTGAGACAAAACGCTGCCAAATACTGAGAGAAAATAGATGACTGGGAATTCCGAAAATATTTTAGAGATAAACAGTATTGAAGTTATGTATGACAGCGTAATTTCTGCTCTTCATGACGTGTCCCTAAATGTACCTAAGGGTAAAATTGTTGCTCTGTTAGGAGGAAATGGTGCTGGCAAAAGTACAACGTTAAAAGCAATTTCGACTATGTTGGCCGCCGAGCGAGGGAAAGTTACTAAAGGTAGTATTAATTATGACGGCATAGAAGTTAAAAACCAAAGCCCGTATGAAATGGTTGCTTTGGGAATGGTGCAAGTGTTGGAAGGAAGAAGATGCTTCGGTCACTTAACAGTGGAAGAAAATATCATAGCGGGAGCTTATTCGCGCAAATTATCGAAATCGCAAATTAAAGACGAACTTGAAAAGATTTATGGGTATTTCAATCGTCTCCGTGACCGAAGAAAAAGCCAAGCAGGTTTTACTTCAGGTGGAGAACAGCAGATGATAGCAGTCGCTAGGGCTATGATGGCAAAGCCCAAGATGCTATTATTGGATGAGCCGTCTATGGGATTAGCACCTCAGCTTGTTGCTGAAATCTTTAACATCGTAAGAGAGCTAAACCAGAAAGAAGGTGTGAGTATTTTGCTAGCAGAGCAGAATACTAATGTAGCTCTACGCAATGCTGATTATGGATATATAATAGAAACAGGACATGTAATGCTTCACGGTACGGCTGATGAGCTTTTGAATGATGAAAAAGTTAAGGAACTCTATCTTGGTATATCGCAGGAAGGTAGGAAGAACTTTCGCGACGTATTAAGGGAAGAAGCAAACAAAAAATCAGCGTGATTTAACACGCTTTAAGAAACCTCCAATTATTGAACAGGATACAATGACTATAGAGAGAAATTTTCCGATTGGTGAGCCGGTTTTAGAGGTAAAAAACATTTCATTGCGTTTTGGTGGTGTTAAAGCGATTACCGACAGCTCCTTTTCCGTTTTGAAGCACGAGATTAAAGCTATAATTGGACCTAATGGCGCAGGAAAGAGTTCACTTTTGAACTGCATTAATGGAATTTACCAGCCTCAGGAGGGATCAATTGCGTTTAAAGGTGAAGTACTAGGAAAAATTACGCCTAATCTAATTGCACAAAAGGGTATATCGCGTACATTTCAAAATTTGGCGTTGTTTAAAAGAATGTCGGTATTGGACAATATTCTGGTGGGGAGACGCCTGCATATGAATTCTAATTTCTTGCAAGTTGCCTTCCAACTTCCAAAAGCGAGGTCCGAAGAGAAAGTAAATCACGGTTTGCAGAAAAAAGTGGAACTTGGACGAGCTCTAGCAACAGAGGCTGATTTTTTAATGTTAGATGAACCTATGGCTGGGATGAACGTAGAAGAAAAAAGGGAAATGTGCAGGTTCATCCTCAAAGTAAATGACGAGATTGGAACGACGATGGTTCTGATTGAGCATGATATGGGCGTGGTTATGGATATTTCTGATAATGTTGTTGTTTTGGATTATGGAAAGATAATTGCCGATGGCCCTCCAGATGAGGTGCGGGCCAATCAGGAGGTTATTGATGCGTATTTAGGAGTTTCTCATGACTGAGGTACTATTTTTCATAGAAGTAGTCGTTGCTGGATTATTGGCTGGTACAATGTATTCGCTGGTCGCATTGGGATTTGTTCTTATATACAAAGCTTCTTCAACATTTAACTTTGCACAAGGAGCAATGGTATTTTTTGCAGTCTTGGCATTCGTAGGTTTTATGGAGTTAGGCTTACCATTCTCATTAGCATTCGTAGTTACGGTACTTTTGATGGTACTAGTTGGATTTTGTACGGAACGGATGGTGCTAAATCCATTGATGAACCAAAGCGAGGATACCTTACTTATGGCAACAATTGGGTTGGGTTTTGTATTGGAAGGACTTGCTCAAGCAGCATGGGGAGTTGAAGTTAGAAGACTTGATCTTGGTATTGGGGACTTCCCGATTGAGTGGATAATTGATGTTTTTGGGCTTTTTGTAAGCGCTCTTGACTTAACCGCTGGCATAGTTGCTGCAGTCCTCATCATTGGTTTGGCCTTGATCTTTAAATATACAAGGATGGGGTTGGGATTGCGAGCCGTAGCAGACGATCCTGGCGCAGCTAGCTCAATCGGAATACCTTTAAAAAATATCATGTTGTTGGTTTGGTCGGCTGCAGGCGTTGTTGCTCTAGTAGCTGGGATGATGTGGGGTGCTCGAGCTGGTGTTCAATTTGCACTTGTAGATCTAGCACTAAAGGCACTACCCGTTCTGATAATTGGTGGGTTTTCTTCAATTCCCGGGGCGATCATTGGGGGTTTGATAATCGGCGCAACAGAAAAAGTACTTGAGGTTTACCTTGGTCCATTTTTTGGTGGAGCAATTGAAGGTTGGGCACCATACGTTCTGGCCATCTTTTTCTTACTATACAGACCAGAGGGTTTGTTCGGTGAGAAAATAATAAGACGGGTTTAAATCATGGAGCAAAAAGTGAGTAACAATAATATTATTATGGGATTTACCAGAGCTGACCTAACAAACTTTTTGATCGTTATGATTTTATCGTTTGTTGCAATACCCCTAGTGGTTCAGACAGACTATTGGTATTCCTCAATTCTGATACCTTGGTTATGTCTAGCTCTGGCGGCGATTGGTCAGCAAATAGTGATGGGCTACGCTGGGCAGTTGGCTCTTGGAGCTGCCGGATTCATGGCTGCTGGTGCCTTTGCATGCTTTAACTTGATCCTCAGAGTGCCAGACATTCCGTTTTTTGTAGCTCTTGGACTTTCTGGCTTGGTTGCAGCTGCTTTTGGTATCTTATTTGGACTGCCGAGCCTGAGAGTTAGGGGCATATATTTAATGGTTGCTACTCTCGCATCGCAATTTTTTATTGTATGGATGATTGATAAATTTGGTTGGTTCAAAAACTACGATACCTCTGGAATTATTACTGCTCAGGACATTGTAATTCTGGGTAAACCGTTTACGTCGCCCTTGGAAATGTACTTTGTAATCCTTGTGGTTGTCACAGTTTTGACCGTTCTTGCTGTGAATATGGCCAGAGGGAGCACGGGTCGTAATTGGATGGCAGTTAGAGATATGGACATTGCTGCTGAGTCCATGGGGATATCCTTGCTGAAAACGAAATTACAAGCGTTTGCTATATCTGCTTTTTATTGCGGTGTCGCGGGGGCTTTATTTGCTTTTACCTATTTGAAATCACTGGAGCCGGTAGCTTTTGATATTAAATTATCATTCAAAATTTTATTTATGGTTATTCTCGGTGGGCTTGGTACGATAAGCGGTGCCTTTATTGGAGCAGCGTTCATTCTTCTATTCCCGGTATTACTTAACAGCATTGGAAATAACGTTTTTCATGGTGCGATTGATGCAACTATAATCTCGTCGATCGAACAAGTCGTGTTTGGAGTTTTAATAATTGTGTTTATGATTTACGAACCATTGGGGATGGCTAAGCTTTGGGGAAATATAAAGCAAAGATTTTTGCGCAAGAGTTAAAGTTCATTAACCGTTCAATTCTATCTCATTAGAATAGAAGATCCACTATATAGTTTGTAGATTTAGGTCGGTGCGGTATCCTGCCGCATCGTAGTAACCTAGTGATCTGTAAGCGCGTACCGTGCGTACCATTAATAGCAAGTGTCATTTCTAAATATAGAATAAATGAAACCAGCTATTCCAAAGACTTATAAGTTAATTAGAAAGGTTGTTTAGCATGGATATGCTTTTAAAACGTGTTTCAATGAAAATACCAGAGTTTTGCATGAGTCACTGGTTGCTTAGAATTCCATTAGCAATAATTTTTATCCAGCAAGGCCTATCGAAGTTCCCGGTCACTGCGGAAGATGCGGAAGCGTTTGAGTTACCCTATCTTGTCTGGTGGTTTGTATCTTATGGTGAACTAGGAGCTGGCATAGGTTTATTGGTTGGTGGACTATTCGCAACTAAATTAGCCTCAATACAAAAAATAGTCCCAGAACTCGGTGATATGGTAACCAGATTTTCTGGTATCACGATATGTTCCATAACAACAGGAGTAATTTGGATAAGTCAGCCAGAAAGTCTTATCGATGTAATTCTATACGATAATCTCCATGTATTTTTGTGGGTTGGCGGTCTCTTTTTCGCACTCAGGGGAAATAGGACGTAAACATCATTTTACGTAAAGGAGCCTCGGATGAGAAAAAATGATCAAGCCAAAGTCGAAACAGCAGCGGAGACATACTCAAAAATTAAGGCAAAAACTATGGTTGCAATCAATGCTTTATTTTTCAGTTCGATGATATTGGCTTTTGTGAGTATCTTTATAAAGGGTTAACAATTTTCTATGGAGTATATTTCACTTTTATTGGTAGCATTCCTCTTCAGAGGAGTGCTTTTTTTTCAGTTAGATTTGGGATATAAGCTTTCAAGTTTTTAGAGGTCGCTACAGATTCGGGCGTTTATTGGTGTTGGTGCTTTCTTACTGGCGGTTGGGAGAAGATTATATTTTTTAGAGCGTAAAAGCCTTGAAAACAAATAAAAAACCCTGTGACTACTTTTCCGACAAAAATACTCAAGTAATTGATAATAAACAAAAACTTGACACATAGGTGCCAAGGAATATATGTTTTATGTCAATCCAAGCCAGCATAATGC
>LUQC01000022.1:0-530 GCA_001627925.1 Rhodobacteraceae bacterium REDSEA-S34_B6
CGTGAGTGCAGATAGAAAACATCTCCAGGATATGCTTCTCGTCCCGGCGGCCGTCTTAGCAACAATGACATTTGACGATAAGCAACCGCTTGTTTGGACAAGTCATCGTAAATTATAAGAGCATGTCTACCGTTATCGCGAAAATATTCCGCCATAGATGTGGCTGAATAAGGTGCCAAAAACTGCATAGGAGCTGGATCCGATGCTGTTGCAGCAACTACGATTGAATATTCAATAGCACCACTTTCCTCCAGTTTTTTTACGAGCTGTGCAACTGTTGATCTTTTCTGACCCACTGCAACGTAGATGCAATATAATTTTTTGCTCTCATCGTCGCCTGCAGCATCATTATAACTTTTCTGATTAAGAATAGTATCCAAAGCCACTGCTGTTTTACCCGTTTGACGATCTCCAATGATTAACTCTCGTTGACCTCTACCAATGGGTATCATCGCATCAACGGACTTCAGACCCGTCGCCATGGGTTCATGTACTGATTTGCGGGGAATGATACCAGGAGCCTTTACATC
>LUQC01000022.1:549-66340 GCA_001627925.1 Rhodobacteraceae bacterium REDSEA-S34_B6
GATTTGCGAGGAATAATACCAGGGGCTTTAACATCCGCTACTCTGCGCTCTACCCCCTTGATTGGACCCTTTCCATCAAGAGGATTACCTAGACCATCCACCACGCGCCCCAGAAGGGCATCTCCTGCAGGAACATCCACGATCGAATTAGTACGCTTTACTACATCCCCTTCTTTAATGTCCCGGTCAGACCCGAAAATAACGACACCTACGTTATCACTCTCTAAATTTAGAGCCATACCACGAATTCCTCCTGGAAATTCAACCATTTCACCAGCCTGGACGTTATCTAGGCCGTGAACCCTTGCAATACCGTCGCCCACTGACAAAACACGGCCAATTTCTGCAACTTCAGTCTCTTGACCGAAATTCTTTATTTGATCTTTTAAAATGGCAGATATTTCTGCAGCTTGGATACCCATTACCCGACCTCTTTCATAACAGTTTGAAGGGAATTCAGTTTAGATCGAATTGAAGTGTCTATCATCTTCGATCCAACCTTAATTACAATGCCTCCAATGATTGCTTCATCAACAGATGCATTAATTTTAATCTCTTTACCTACCCGATCCTTAATAGCTTTTGCTATTTTTTCAGATTGTGCCTTGGTTAAACTTTTTGCGCTTACTACATCAGCAGTGATTTCACCTTTATGCTCAGCGATTAAAGTTTTGAGCTGGCGTAGAAATGAATCCATCACAAATAGACGTCTTTTCGATGCCATGAGAGCCAAAGTGTTAGTAAGATTTACCAACAACTTCATTTTATTTCCAACAGCTACAATGGCACCCTTTTGCTCATCCCTAGTATACATGGGCGAGCTGATAAGATCCCTTAATTCTTGGCTGTCGTTTAGTGCGTCAGCTAAATCTTCAACGTCAGTTTCTAACTTCGCCACTTCATTAGATTCCAAAACCAAATCGAAAATAGCTTTTGCATAGCGCGAAGCCACACCCATAGAAATTGAAGCTGTTCCAGACACGTTTTTCCTTTCGGCTTAGTTATGCGCCAGTCCCATTCACGTTAACGCTGTTCCTTTCACTCGTTTCAGTACTAACTGAAATCGATGCGGTATTAGCAGAGCTAATCAGTTCTAGCAACATGCTAAAATGGATTTAATTGTACTAAATTTCAATAATTTGCTATGATAACGTTTTTACACTGATGTTTAGATGGAATCTTGAGATGATCTTCATATATGATTCTTGAAATAAAGCAGCAGGTTAGCCCACTGGTTTAGGCTCAGCCAATCCTCCTAAAAGCCCAATAGCCTTTTCCTTTGCTGACTTTTTAATTTTGTGGACGGGCGGATACCTAGTGCTTGCTTCAATTATGATTATTCCACCAGCCAAAATGGGAAGATATTTTCCAGATCCCTCAAAAAATTGGCCGATTCTTTGCAAACTATTTCTATGAGATGGAAGCTGATACAAAGCCATCGTATGTCTTTCGGGTATGAATGACTGTGATCTCAGTTGCGCCTCTAGTTGCCCAATCGAGTAAGGTCGCCCATATCCAAACGGTGTCTTATCACTTCGACACCAAAGTCCTGCACGGTTGGGAACAATGAATAATGCTTTGCCACCGGGGCCCAGCACTCGTAAAGCTTCATCAAGCATCATTGATGGATATTCTGAAGTCTCTAGCCCATGCATAATTATCAATCGATCAGCAAACCCAGTATCAATCGGCCATTGATGTTCATGGGTTAAAACTGACTGGTTTGGATGCCCTAACGGCCAATGTAGAGCACCCTGCGGTCCAGGCATGAGCGATATAATTCTTCTGGATTGATCGTAAAAATGCCGCAGAATAGGGTTTGCAAAGCCGTATCCCATCATTTTATACCCAGACTGATCAGGCCACATCTTTAAAACTTGCTTACTAATTTCTTTTTGAGCAGCTCTGCCTAATGCTGATCGGTAATAAAAGTTTTTTAAGTCCTGAACATCAAGGTGCATTGCATAAAGCTCTCATTTGGGACAGCATAAGTGTACGTTAAACATTTTTTGGTGACACGTCATGTCTTTTGAACTTTTAACAATACATTGTTTGTCCGATAATTACGCATTTTTGGCCCATGATCCTGACACAAAGGCTACTTTGCTAGTCGATGCGCCAGAACCCGATCCTATCTTGACAAAACTTCGAGAAAAAAAATGGGACTTAACTCACGTGCTAATAACGCACCATCATTGGGATCATGTGGACGGTTTATCTAAATTACTTGAATATTATTCGCCGCAAATAATAGGGTCTTCATCAGACATCAATCGCTTACCACCTCTTCACTTATCAGTTGCAGAAAATGAAAAAATAAAAATTGGAAATAAGGTTGGTAAAGTATTTGAGGTCTCAGGACACACAATTGGACATATCGCAGTCTATTTTGAAGAAAGCAACTTACTGTTTACCGGTGATAGTTTAATGGCTCTAGGGTGTGGTAGATTATTTGAGGGAACCGCTGGCCAAATGTGGCAGTCACTTCAAAAGCTTTCAAACCTACCAGATGAAACAGTTGTATGTTCCGGTCATGAATACACGGAAACAAATGCTAATTTCGCCTTAACCATTGATCCTGATAACCAAGATTTAATACGTAGATGTAAAGAGATCAAGAAGCTTAGATCAGACGGCGTACCTACCGTTCCAAGCAATTTGGGTGAAGAGCGAAATACCAATCCATTCCTGCGTCCATGGAGCAAAAACATTAGAGTTAATCTGGATATGATTGATGCCACAGATGATGAAGTATTCGCAAAAATTAGAGCACTCAAAGATGCTTATTAGCTAAAATCTTTAGATTTTAACCGGAAAAATAAAAATTTTGGCACATAAATGGCATTATTGACTTGAATAGTGCGAATTCTCACCCACACTATATAGTAACTGAAAAATAAACGCGAAAAAGGATTTTAACGTGCCTTCTTTTACAACGACGTTGGAGCAATCCATACACGCAGCATTAGCATTAGCTAATTCTAAGTCGCACGAATTCGCCACTTTGGAACATTTACTTTTAACCCTTATTGACGAACCGGACGCTCAACGCGTGCTGAAAGCGTGCGATGTTGATCTGGAAATTCTCCGCGAAGCACTAGGCGACTTTATAGACGAAGAATTGTCATCAATGGAAAAAGAAGACGAAAAGCTGGAAGCAACTCCAACAGCTGCCTTTCAAAGGGTGATTCAACGTGCTGCGATACATGTGCAATCGTCTGGTAGAAGCGAAGTAACGGGTGCTAATGTTTTGGTAGCGATCTTTGCTGAGAGAGAGTCCAACGCCGCATACTTTTTACAAGAACAAGAAATGACACGATATGATGCAGTAAATTTTATAGCGCACGGAGTGGCCAAAAATCCTGCTTTTGGAGAACAAAGATCAGTGCAAGGTTCTGATGAAAACGGAGATGACTTTGCCACGTCAGGAGCCGAGCCTGAAGCAGAAAAAAAAGAAAGTGCTCTGTCGAAATATTGCGTCGATTTAAATGCAAAGGCAATAGAGGGCGATATTGATCCTCTCATAGGTAGAGACTTTGAAATAGAGCGCTGCGTTCAGGTCCTTTGTCGTCGACGGAAGAATAATCCACTACTTGTGGGGGATCCAGGAGTCGGGAAGACGGCGATTGCAGAAGGGCTAGCAAGAAAGATAATTTCAAAAGACACCCCAGACGTTTTGAGGGAAACTACTATATTTTCGCTGGATATGGGGGCATTGCTTGCCGGTACTCGTTACAGGGGCGACTTTGAGGAAAGATTGAAAGCAGTCATAACAGAGCTGGAAGACCATCCTGATGCGGTGCTTTTTATTGATGAGATTCATACAGTGATAGGAGCTGGAGCCACTTCTGGAGGCGCAATGGATGCTTCTAACTTGCTTAAACCCGCATTGCAAGGTGGCAAGCTTCGGACTATGGGTTCTACCACCTACAAAGAGTTTAGGCAGCATTTTGAGAAAGATAGAGCTCTTAGTAGGCGCTTTCAAAAGATTGATGTCAACGAGCCGTCAGTTCATGACACAATAAAAATACTAAGAGGGATAAAAAGTTATTTCGAGGATCACCACAACTTGAAGTATACGGCAGACGCAATAAAAACAGCGGTCGAGTTATCCGACCGCTACATTACAGACAGAAAGTTACCAGACAAAGCAATTGACGTAATAGATGAAGCAGGGGCGGCGCAGCATCTTCAGAACAGCAAACGACGCAAAACTATTGGTGTCAAAGAGATCGAAGAAGTTGTGGCAAAAATTGCAAGAATTCCACCCAAGAATGTTTCCAAAGACGATACCATTGTTTTGAAGGACCTAGAGAAAAACCTAAACCGAGTGGTATTCGGTCAGCACGAAGCCATAGAGGCATTATCAAGTGCAATCAAACTAGCCAGAGCTGGCTTGAGAGAACCAGACAAACCTATTGGCAATTACCTGTTCGCAGGTCCAACTGGAGTTGGCAAAACAGAAGTTGCAAAGCAACTAGCCGATACTTTAGGCGTAGAATTGCACAGGTTTGATATGTCTGAGTATATGGAAAAACATGCTGTCAGTAGACTAATAGGTGCACCACCAGGCTATGTAGGGTTTGATCAAGGTGGGCTGTTAACTGACACGGTTGACCAACATCCCCACTGTGTATTGCTTCTAGATGAAATAGAAAAAGCGCACCCAGACGTTTTCAATATCCTTTTGCAAGTTATGGACCATGGCACACTAACCGATCATAATGGCAGATCTGTCGATTTTAGAAATGTCATTCTTATAATGACATCAAATGCTGGGGCTACTGAGCAAGCCAAAGCAGCAATTGGATTTGGACGTGACAGAAGAGAAGGAGAGGATACAGCTGCAATAGAGCGTACCTTTACACCAGAATTCAGAAATCGTTTAGATGCCACGATTAGTTTTGGCCCACTTCCAAAGAAAGTCATCCTTCAGGTTGTCGAAAAGTTTGTACTTCAATTAGAAGTGCAGCTAATGGATCGAAACGTTTCAATAGAGTTGTCGAAAGCAGCTGCAGAGTGGTTGGCCAATAAAGGCTATGATGACAAGATGGGGGCTCGACCGCTGGCTCGTGTGATACAGGAGCATATTAAAAAGCCTCTTGCAGAAGAACTTCTTTTTGGAAAATTGTCTAAAGGTGGCCTTGTTAAGGTCGGTATTAAGAATGATAAAATAGACCTTGAACTTAAACCCCCTCAAAAGGCCCGTATTACAAAGTCAAAGCCTAGGTTACTGCCTGCAAATTAATTTTAGTTACTTCTACTTACAAATTATTTTTCAGTAAGCTTGATCTCAATTCTACGGTTTTGAGCCCTTTCCTCTGGCGAAGATCCAGATGTGACCGGTTGAAATTCCCCAAAACCAGTTGCGGCCAATCGATCTTTTGGGAAACCCAGATCAGAAATCATAAAACGTACTACCGATAGAGCCCTTGCTTGGCTTAGCTCCCAATTATCTTTGAATTCCGCACCTGAAACCATGGAGGTATTATCCGTATGACCATCAACTCTTATTATCCAATTTAAATTCTTTGGGAGTTCTTTTACTACTTGATTTAAAATCACGGCTACTTTTTGGATTTCTAATCGACCAAGTATAGATAAATCGGCTTTTCCAACGTCAAATAAAACCTCAGATGAGAAAACAAATCTATCTCCTACAATTTTTATGCCTTCTTTCCCTTCGACTAATTCTCTTATTCTCCCAAAGAAATCAGACTTATATCGTTCCAGTTGAGTTGCCTGAGATTGGAGGCGCTCACGCTCTGCTTGCAATCTATTAAACTCGGCAACTTCCAGCTTTATTCGCTTATCTTCTTCGACTTGGGCTTTTATTTCCGCACGTTCCAAATCTGTTTTGGAGGCAATTAACTGTGAATTAAGGATCGTAATTTCGTTTAATTTAGCTTCAATCTCTAGTCTCAAACTTTGTTCCAGTTGCCTTTTCTTTCTTTCCTCAGACGCAACGCGGGCTAGTGCAGCGTTAAGCCTGTTGCCCAAGTTTTGGAGTTGAATTTCGTCTTCCCTATCTTTTTCTTCAGATAGGGTTAGGATTGATTGTAAAGAACTCAGCTGACGACGAAGCTCTAATACTTGCTGGTTCAAAAGTGCCGTCTCTCGTTGGCTTTTTAAAAGGCTATCAGAACTTTCAGATAATTGTTCAGACCGTTCTCGCAACTGCTGTTGGGCCTTTTGCAACAAAATTTCTTTTTTCTTTAACTTTGAGGTGCTTTCTGCATTTAATTTTTCAGAAACAAGCTTAGCTGCGAGGACATTTTTAAGATTTTCTAGTGCCTCTTTCTGAGACTGAAGGGCGGCCCATCGAGCCGCTAGCGCATCTGCTAATTTTGAACGAAGATCCGTAATGTCTTGTGCGCTATCGTCCTCAAAGGTTTGACGACTCAGTTTTTCTTGCTCCAACGCCATTAATGCATTAGCCAAATCACTCTCAGCAATTGTTAATTTCTCACTGTAATCTTTAAATTGTGCTGTTTTCTCGTTAATATTTTGACTTAAATTTGACAACTCCAACTCTAATCTCTGCTGCCTTGCTAACGATGCAGCAAGTGCAATTTTGGTCTCATCTAACTCAGCATCACTACTCTGAATATCTTCTTTGAGAGATTTAAGCTCCGTTTCGCTATTTCCAATTGTTAGATTAGCAGCCTCTAAAGCGATGATAGTTTGCCTGAGATTGTCTTCTATTTCTAATTTAGCTGCATCTGCAGCTGCCAACAGCGTAAGGGTGTCCTCTGCACGTTTTCTTTCTTCCTCCAAAATCAAAGTCATTGCTGTAAGCTCGGCATCGGCTTCTTCTAGCCTCTTCCTAAGTTCAGCGGCAGCGGCAGCTTCAATTAGTTTGGCAGCTTCTTCATCATCAAGTGCTATTCTTAAATCCTGAATTTCACTAGCTTGCAATTCTATAGTTTTGTTTGCGTCACTTTTTTCGGTCTCTAATGACCTAATAAGAGCCTCTAGTGCTTCTCTCTCCGCGGCTTTCAATCTCGCTTCCTGCTCTGCCAAGTCTATTTCATCACGTGCTTGAGACAAGGCCAAAGCAAGTGCTTCTTGCTGATCCAACAAAGATTTGCGTTCAGTTTCCAATTGATCAATCTGGGTTCTAGACGCAGCTTGTGCTGCTAATAAATTTGCTACCTGGACCTCAAACTGAGTGATTTGAGTTAGCGCATCATCTAAAGCTGCTTTACTTTCATTGTTTTGAAGCCTCAGGCTTTCTATTAACAGGCTTTTCTGCTCGTTTTCTGCGTTTCTGTCATTTAGTGTACTTGTTAAAATTCCCAAGTCACTTTCAAGTTTGACTACTTTAGATTTTTCAAGGCCTAAGGCCTCCGAAATAGCAACAATTTCTGCAGCAAGAGCATCAAGTTCGCTTTCTTGACCAGTGATAGTTTCTCTTAGAACGAATTGGATGACCATGAAAATGGTTAATACAAACATCAATACGAGCAATAAACCGGTCATTGCATCCACAAAACCAGGCCAAATGGATGCCTGAAATCGTTGACCTGTGCGTCTCGATAGAGCCATGTTTATGTTTTCCGATCAGAACTCTTAGCACTAGTTGATTGCAAACTATCTGCTAAATTAGCTATTTCTTCTCTGATAGCTTTGATAGCTTCCTGCCTTCCAACGGCTATTTCCTCTGATATGTGAAGCATTTGAACATCGATTGATCTTAGTCTCATCCTACTTTCAGCATCAATCCCACCCTCAACCGACACTTTTGACTTAAGAAAATCTAATAATTGTTTCTGTGATTTAGTAAAATTATCGATCAAATTCTCCAAATTAGACTTATTCTCGTCCATAACTTTAACAAATTTATCTTGAAGAATCGCAAACTCGCGATCGGTTGGTGCCATAGTGGATTGATCTTTATTTAAGAAACGCTCCATCAATTCGATTTGATCCCCTAAACGCTCGAAGATACCTAGGAGAATCGTGTTGTCTGTTGAAGAATTGCCTTCGTCTACTGTCACATTGAAACTAGTAATTGTTGAAAGCCATTCTTCAAGTTCACGATAAAATCTATTCTGCGCTTGACCTGCAAACAGTTCTAACAATCCAACTACTAAAGATCCTGCAAGCCCCAATAAAGAAGAAGCAAAAGCAACCCCCATTCCGCTTAACTGTCCCTCAAGGCCACTCATCAATCTAGTAAAAACCTCAAAGCCTGTCTCACCCTCTTGAGGAGCTAGCGATCTTATTGTTTCTACAAGTGCTGGCACCGTTGTTGCCAAACCGTAGAATGTTCCCAATAGTCCTAGAAAAATCAACAAATTGACAATATAGCGAGTTATTTCTCGAGCCTCTTCGACTCGAGTAGAGACAGACTCAAGAATTGACTGCGATGAAGAAGCCGAGATTTGGATGCTTGCTCCACGCGACCTTAACAAGGTTGCCAATGGAGCCAATAGCTGAGGTGCATTTGAAGAACCCTTATCGGGCTTATTTACAAACTCCTCTATCCAACGAACAGACTTAATTAACTGAACAACCTGAACAAAGCAGCTTATTACTCCAACAAAAAAGACAAAAAGGATAAACCCGTTCAACCACAAATTAGCTGTAAATACCGCCAATACTCTCGGGGCCGCTACAACTGTTCCTGCACTGGTAAGCGCCAGAACGCTGAGCATCAGCAAAACTTGACGTATTGGCTGAGAAAAATGTAGTTCGACCTCTTGCTCTGATTTTACCATAAAATAAGGCCTGTATTAATTTTTCTTTAATTCTAACGCTCTGTGAACAAAAGTGAAAGCTATTAGCTCTTAATTTTCTTAACCTGTTGCACCAAATAGCGCAGATCAACGGAAGAAACCCCTAACTCCGTGAGTTTTTTTTCAGTACTAAACAGATATTCATCATTACGACCGCGCCCTCCTTCTGCCTCCGCGATAATCTTTGCTTGCTCATCAAGCGTTAATTGACAGTACTGATCATGATCTTTCTTTATGACGAAAGTAATTGCTGTTACCAATTGTTTAGAAGTAGCTAACTCGACTTGAACTTCGGTTTCTTCATATGCCGATGACACTAGTTCTCTCTCTCGAAGATATAATAAAACTTGGGTATAGTTATCTGGGGATACCCTAAACACTACCCCCTTACAGCTGCGACCATTACATTTTTCCAAAGCCAAAACCAAACCAGGCCTTTTGACAGTTCCTCTATGATGAATTGACCACATGGAAAAACTTCGCTTGTAATTTTTTATTTCTGCAAGCTCACTTGTTTGAAATTCAAAACCTGGATTCCAAATTAAAGATCCATAGCCAAAAACATACATTAGCCACCCCTAGTATTTGGTGATAAGTCGCTTTAAAACAGAACTTCTTCCGCTATACTAGGAGAGAATTTTGGCACGCATATTAATACCAATGCTACTGATCACTATAAGTTGGAGTGGTTATTGGTTTTGGGGTGCCAACGATAACCTAGAAAATATTTATACAAGTTTAGAAAACCCTAAGAGCGGCTCAATAAACATAAAATATGGATCAACTAGCCAGGTTGGTTTTCCAAATAGATACGACGTAACCGTGAATAATCTTTCAATTGAAAACCCCAATGGCAAACAAATTGCAACATTTCCATTTATTCAAGTTATACGGCTGGTTTATAATAAAACGCACCAAATAATTATTTTCCCAAATGAATTATCTATTTATAATTTTAATATTAAATGGGAAAATGCAAAAGCCTCTATAGTAAAGGATACTTTTGAAGACAGATTGATAATTGAAGCCAAAAATCTCATGATTAATGACGAAAAAGAATTTCGCTTCCAGGCAAAAAAACTCCAAATATCGCTTTTTTATGAGAAATCTTTCAATGCAAAACCTGAGATTATTGTTGATTTTTCAGGAATAGAAACTGAACGGCAAAGCATCGAGTTCAAACTTCAACTAAAGACTAATTTAAATTTTATTGATACTCCCACGCTGGACGTAGTCAATTTTTTAAATTCAATAAGTCAACCTAAAACTTGGATCGAGCTAAGTGACGAAGATTACGAAATCGATGAAAGTTTTTCCATCGGAAATCAAGAGTTCCGTTTTTCAAGTCCTGCTTATCAATTATTCAAATAAAAGTCTGATGCTACACTGATATAACAAAGCATTAAGGAATTGGCTTAATTACTCCGAAATCATTGAAAAAATTTTTGGAGTTTTTTTTATTTTTGGGGATATAGTAAAGACATGGGAGAAAAAGGGAGACTAAAATGAAGTATCATTTTAAATTATTGCTATCCGCTGGGGTTCTAGCAACATCATTAGGTATTCAAGGCGCACATGCAGCTAAAACTAGCATGACAATTGCGTTGCAGCTCGAACCCCCTCATTTGGATCCAACGAGTGCCGCAGCTGGTGCCATAGACAGTGTGCTTTACTCAAATGTATTCGAGGGTTTAACTCGATTTGCTTCGGATGGAGCAGTGATTCCTGGGTTAGCGAAATCATGGGAAATATCTGAGGACGGGACAGAATATATATTTCACTTAAATTCTGCTGTGACTTTCCACGATGGTTCAACAATGGATGCAAACGATGTTAAGTTTTCGTTAGATAGAGCAAGAGCAGAAGATAGCACAAACGCTCAGAAGGCCTTATTTTCTGGTATCAAAAATGTTGAAGTTTTGGCAAGCGATAAAGTCAAGGTAACTTTAGCTTCTCCGAATGGTAGTTTTCTATTTAATATGGCTTGGGGGGATGCAGTTATTGTTGCCCCCGAAACGATAGACGACATAAAAACTAATCCAGTAGGAACAGGCGCATTTAAATTCTCTAACTGGGTTCAAGGCGATAAAATTGAGCTACTAAGGAACGAGGAATATTGGGGCAAGCCTGCTCACCTAGAGACTGCAACCTTCAAATTTATTTCAGATCCAAGTGCTGCTTTCTCTGCAATGATGGCACAAGATATTGACGCATTTGCGGGATTTCCAGCTCCTGAAAATTTAGCACAATTCGAATCAGACAGCCGCTTTCAGGTCTTGGTTGGAAATACCGAGGGTGAAACTATTTTGTCTACAAATAACAAAATGCCACCTTTGGACAATGTAAAAGTCAGAAAAGCTATCGCACACGCAATAGACAGGCAGGCAATTATAGATGGTGCAATGTTTGGTTATGGCACCCCAATTGGCACGCACTTCGCGCCACACCATCCAGACTATGTGGACCTAAAGGCAAACTCAAACTATGATCCTGAACTTGCAAAAAAACTTTTATCTGAAGCCGGATTTAGCGAGGGTTTCACAACAACTTTGAAACTACCACCCCCATCTTATGCGAGGCGCGGCGGTGAAATAATTGCGTCGCAATTAAGAGCCGTAGGAATCGAGACAGAAATTTCAAATTTAGAATGGGCTCAATGGTTAGAAGAAGTCTTTAGAGGCAAAGACTATGGTTTGACAATTGTAAGCCATACAGAACCAATGGATATAGGGATATACGCCCGGCCCGAATACTATTTTCAGTATGATAGCTCTGAATTTCAAGCGGTTATAAAGGCGCTCAATGCTGAAAGTAACCCACAAAAGCGAAGTGACCTTTTAAGGAAAGCCCAACGAATTATTTCAGACGATTATGTAAATGGGTATCTTTTCGAGTTGGCTTTTCCAACAGTAGCAAATGCCAAAATTATGGGCCTTTGGGAAAACGCTCCAACCCAAGCAACTGATCTTACAGACGTTAAATGGGCTGACTAATTGTTCAACTGCTATGTCCCCCATTATTTTGGGGGACATAATTAAACTGGCAAATTTATGATTAAATATTTTTTCAGACGCCTATTTACGTTTGTATTGAGTCTTGCCTTAGCATCCATTGTTATTTTTTCCCTGGTAGAAATTGCGCCCGGTGATCCGGCGAGCTTTATGCTTGGTATTAATGCGCAACCAGATACAATTGCAGCGCTTCGATCTGAACTGGGGTTGGATCAACCCAAAATAAATAGATATTTTGATTGGATAGGTGGAATGCTCACAGGAGATTTTGGTATCTCATACACATATAGAACAAACGTGACAGAAATGGTTGGAGACCGTTTATGGGTTTCACTTCCTTTGGCACTTTATGCGCTTTTTTTATCCACGGTAATTGCTATACCCACCGGAATATATGCCGCTGCAAAAAGAGGAAAAACTGGCGATTTTGCTGTTATAAGTGCAACTCAACTTGGAATTGCAATTCCAAACTTCTGGTTTGCAATAATTTTAGTTGGAATATTCGCAATTAAACTGCAATGGTTTTCTGCAGGAGGGTTCTCAGGTTGGAAGGATGGTCTCTTTAACGGAATTACCTCGCTTACCCTTCCCGCAATTGCTCTTGCGCTGCCTCAAGCTGCCATTTTGTCTCGTGTCATGCGAAGTGCTCTAATTGAAACGCTTGGAGAAGATTACATTCGCACTGCTCGCGCTAAAGGCCTAAGTTCAGCGCAAACGATCTGGACACATGCACTTCGCAATGCTTTAATTCCAGTCCTTACAATAATTGGGCTTCAATTCTCTTTTCTACTGGCAGGCGCAATAATTATTGAACAAGTATTTTATCTTCCAGGTTTGGGACGTCTCGTATTTCAAGCAATAACCCAAAGAGACTTAATCGTTGTAGAAAGTGTTGTTATGCTTCTTGTTTTTGCAGTGATACTGGTCAATTTTATCGTGGATATCACTTACATGTTAGTCGACCCAAGGTTACGACAGGACAGTATATGATACGACCGAGCACAAGCTTACAATTTGGTATTTTATTGTGCTTAATACCAATGATTATGGCTACTATTTCTTTTTTTTGGCAGCCATTCGATGTCCCCGAACTAAATATATCAAACCGATTACAGCCTGTAAGTTTAACCCACCCATTTGGTACAGATCACTTTGGTCGGGATATGCTGTCAATGATAATGGTGGGAGCCCAAACATCAATTGCTGTAGCTTTTGTCGCGGTTGGGATTGGGGTACTCTTTGGTGTCCCACTAGGACTATTCGCCGCAAACTGGAGGGGCGGTTTCATAGACGATGGCATAATGCGATTTAACGATTTGGTATTTGCATTTCCAAGTTTAGTAATCGCCATTCTCATTACTGCGATTGCTGGGCCAAGTGCATTCAATGCCATAGTTGCTATAGGAATTTTCAATATCCCAGTTTTTGCCCGTATTTCTAGGGGGGCTGCCTTATCTCTATGGCAACGTGAATTTATTTTATCTGCACAGGTTGCAGGAAAAACTGGTTTGCGAATTTCGACCGAACACGTCCTGCCCAATTTGATGCATATATTGATAGTACAAGCAACTATTCAATTTTCACTCGGTATTCTAGCAGAGGCTGGACTAAGTTACATAGGCTTGGGAGCACAACCTCCCACACCGAGTTGGGGCAGAATGCTGGCAGATGCACAAACAATGGTTTCTTTGGCGCCAAGACTAGCAATTGTACCAGGAGTAGCGATTATTATAACAGTTTTAGGTTTAAATCTTTTAGGAGATGGACTGCGTGACGCGCTTGATCCTAAGCTTAGAGGAAGCATGAAGAAATGACGCTTCTTTCGGTAAGAAATCTTTCTGTTGCAATTCACGAGAAACCGATCGTCAAAGATATTTCCTTTAATCTTGGTACTGGTGAAATTCTAGCTCTAACTGGTGAGAGTGGGTCTGGTAAATCAATTTCTGCATTGGCCCTAATGGGTCTCTTACCCCTCGGCTCAAAAAAAGGGGGTATAATTAATTTTGACGGAAATGACCTTAATAAAATATCAGAAAACAAGTTTTGTAAGCTCAGGGGAAAAAAAATAAGTATGGTTTTTCAAGAACCAATGACAGCTCTAAATCCTTTGAAAAATATTGGAAGGCAAATCTCTGAAACATTAGTTCAACATAAAGCCTGTGCTCCAAACGAATTGAAGAATCGAGTTCGAAATATAATGGACCGGGTTGGATTAAGCGGTATAGACCCGTCACGTTTCCCTCATCAACTATCGGGGGGCCAACGTCAGCGTGTAGTCATTGCTATGGCTGTTTGTTTGGAACCAAGCATTTTAATTGCAGATGAGCCGACAACTGCTTTAGATGTCACAACACAGGCAAAAATCCTAGAACTTCTGAAAAAGTTTGCTAAACAAGATGGTATTAGCATTATTCTAATCACACATGATTTGGCGATAGTTGCAAATATCGCTAATTACTTAATTCTTATGAAACAGGGTATTCTAGTAGATCAGGGAGAACCAAAAAGGGTTTTTAGAGACCTTGCACACCCATATACAAAAAAATTATTTTCAGCCTCCAGCCAAAAATTGATTTTAAAAGAAAATGAGATTTCCGAAGGAAAGCTACTAGAAGTAAATTCAGTATCGGTTAACTATAAATCTCACAATAGGGGACTTTTTTCAAAAGGTACATCTATCGAGGCGGTGAGCGATGTCTCATTCGATATCAAAAGAGGTGAGCGCCTAGGGTTAGTTGGGGAATCTGGCAGCGGAAAATCTACCCTAACAAGAACCATTCTGGGTTTGCAATCAACCAGCTCCGGCTACATAAAATTTGAAGGGAAAAAAATTTCTAAAGACAACAGAAGTTTTAAAAAAAATATACAGGTAGTTTTTCAGGACCCATACGGTTCTTTCAATCCTAGGCACAAAGTCGAACGTTTAATTGCAGAACCCTTTTTTGCATTAGGTAAAGAAGCTCCTCATGAAACCGAGCAAAAAAGTATCGTTAAAGAAATGCTCGAAGAAGTTAGATTACCGTTAAACAGTACCGAAAAGTATATTCATGAATTCTCAGGGGGTCAGAGACAGCGCATAGCGATAGCCAGGGCACTTGTGATTAAACCGAAACTTATAATTTTTGATGAAGCTGTATCGGCGCTTGATTTATCAATTCGAAACCAAATTCTTAAACTTATTTCAGATTTAACGGAACGTCATGGGCTATCATATTTGTTTATCAGTCATGACCTTACAGTAATCGAAAATATCACTGAGAAATGTTTAGTTATGAAAAATGGGAAAATTGTCGAACAAGGACAAACTAAGCAAATTTTAAACGATCCAAGAAATGAGTATACTCATTCACTTATTGATGCTGCACCAAAGTTTCCTGAATTTGGGCATGCTTAATTAAAGGAATATATCATGACAGTAGATTTTCCGAATAAGCACTTTTTAATAAATGGTGAGTGGGTCTGCTCAAATACAGAAATAGACCTTATCGATCCATCAACAGGGGATGTTATTGCCCAAGTTTCTGAGGCAAATAATGAGCATGTGAATGATGCGGTTGGCGTAGCAAAAGACACCCTTGAGAATACATGGAAAAATATAACTGCTCGAGAAAGGAGTACTCTTTTAAGTACACTCGGGCGCTTAATAGAAGAAAACTATGACGTACTCGCCAGCCTAGAGGCCACAGATGTTGGTAAGCCGCTCCGGCAAGCACAAGCAGACGTAAAGGCTCTAGCTCGATATATGGAATTTTATGCAGGTGCGGCGGATAAACTGCATGGTGATACAATCCCATACCTAAAAGATTATACAGTTTATACTTTACGAGAACCTCATGGCGTATGCGCGCATATAATCCCCTGGAACTACCCAATGCAAATAATTGGCAGATCTGTAGGAGCAGCACTTGCAACTGGAAACACCTGTATCCTTAAACCGGCTGAAGAAGCCTGCTTAACTGCATTAGCATTTGGCGCATTAACAAAAAAAGCTGGCTTCCCCGATGGGGTTTTAAATATTGTAACAGGTTCAGGAAAGACGGGGGCAAGCCTAAGCCAACACAGCGATATTGATCATATTAGCTTCACTGGATCTGTATCAACTGGCATCAAAATTCAACAATCCGCTGCACAAAATGTTATCCCTGTTACTCTAGAACTTGGAGGAAAATCTCCGCAAATTGTCTTTGCTGATGCAGACCTAGATGCAGCATTACCTTTTTTAGTTAATGCAGGAGTACAAAACGCTGGGCAAACCTGCTCAGCTTCAAGCCGCATCCTAGTCCAAAAGGAAGTTTATCCAAAAGTTGTATCAATGATGGCCAAGCAGTATGAGATGCTTTTGGTTGGATCTGCCATGGATGATTTAGACGTTGGACCTCTAATATCGAAAAAACAACATGAAATCGTTTCAAACTACATTCAACAAGGTAAAGATTTAGAGTTAGTAGCAACAGGCAAATACAAAGAAGAAATAAATAATGGTGGGTTTTATTGCTTACCTCATCTTTTTGTAGACGTTCCCGCCGACCACAGTTTGGCGCAAAATGAAATATTTGGACCAGTTCAAATTATTATGTCTTTCGACGACGAAGACCACGCGGTCGAGATTGCAAATGGGACTGGTTTTGGACTGGTTGCGTCAGTCTGGACACAAGATGGATCAAAACAAATGCGAATGGCTAAACGTCTAAAATCTGGTCAAGTTTTCATAAACAACTATGGAGCAGGTGGTGGAGTTGAACTTCCATTCGGAGGGCGCGGCTTATCTGGCCATGGACGTGAAAAGGGTTTTGAGGCAATGTTTGGTTTTACAACAATCAAAACGGTAGCTCATTACCATGGTTAGGAAGTCTTTATGAGATTAAACGGCAAAAGAGCAATAGTTACTGGGGCTGCTTCTGGATTTGGTGCTGGCATCGCTAAAAAATTTATTGAAGAGGGCGCTGAGGTAATTATTGCGGATCTGAATGAGAAAATGGCACGAAAAGTTGCTTTAGATCTTGGTGAACGCGCTTATCCATTTTTGGTTGACGTTTCAAAAAGTAAATCCGTAGCAAAGTTGAAAGATTTTTCATTATCGCACTTTGGCATACCCGACATTATCGTAAACAATGCAGGAATAACACATACCCCTGACGCCTTGGAAAATATTTCAGAAGATGACTTTGATAAAGTATTTTTTGTCAATTGTAAGTCGGTTTACCTAATGGCTCATCTATTTGTACCAGAAATGAAAAAACAAAAATCTGGGGTTTTTCTAAATGTTGCATCCACTGCAGGCGTTTCCCCTCGACCAAATTTAAATTGGTATAATGCATCTAAAGGATGGATGAACACTGCAACGAAAACTATGGCTATTGAACTCGCCCTCCACGGTATAAGAGTCAATGCAATCAACCCAGTAGCGGGCGAAACCCCGCTATTAGCCACCTTCATGGGCGAAGATACCCCAATGATACGATCTAAATTTCTATCAACCATACCCCTTGGAAGATTTTCAACTCCAGAAGACATGGGAAATGCCGCGTGTTTCCTTTGCTCTGATGAAGCATCAATGATAACTGGCGTATGCCTTGAGGTTGATGGAGGACGCTGTATATGACCTTGAAGCCAGGCTCTAAAAATTTAATTACTGACGTGCCAGGATTAAATGTTGGAAATGCAGAGGATCACATCCTGAAATCAGGCGTAAGCGTTTTGACAAGTTCAAATCCAATGACAGCTTCATATTGTGTTATGGGTGGTGCACCCGGTACCCGAGAAACTGATTTGCTAGAGCCGGACAAAACAGTACATGGAATTGATGCTATTGTTCTTTCCGGAGGGTCTGCCTTTGGTTTGGACGCTACAAATGGTGTGGTAGAATATTTACGTGAACAAGGTAAAGGCTTTGCAATGGGCCCTTTCAATGTACCAATTGTTCCTACAGCAATTATTTTTGATTTAAGAAACGGCGGAGATAAAACTTGGCATAAAAATCCATATCCAGCACTGGGGAGACAAGCAATTGAAAATGCGTCAGAAAACTTTCAGTTAGGAAGCCATGGGGCGGGCTTTGGTGCAACAACCGGACAAGTAAAAGGTGGACTAGGATCAGCCTCTTCTATACTGAGTAATGGAGTAATAGTTGGCGCGTTAGTCATCGTTAACGCAATGGGAAATGTTATTGACCCAGTTTCTGGCAAGTTTTGGGCCGCGCCTTTCGAACTTGAAAATGAGTTCGGCGGGTATGGGGCTCCTGGGGATGCTATTTACGGCTCTGCACTCAAATATAGCAAGATTAATTCAATAAAAGAGGGAGCTAATTCAACAATAGGCATCGTTGCCACCAATGCAACAATTACAAAGTCTGAAGCAAAGCGTGTTGCGTCGTGTGCGCATGATGGCCTTTCTAGAGCCATTGTCCCATCCCACTTACCGTACGATGGCGACTTGATCTTTTCTGTTAGTACCGGAGAGCTAAATATAATATTTTCAAACGAAGAGTTTGCAGAGCTATGCCATTTATCAAGTGTCACAATGTCTCGTGCTATTGCGAGAGCTGTTTATCATGCTTCTTCAAATGAAAACGATACTATGAAGTGTTTTCAGGATAAGTATGAAACGATCTAAGTATCATTGAAGTGATTATAGATACGCTCCGCCAGACCAGATGATATACCATCGACTGACTTTAGATCAGATAAGTGCGCACTCTTAATGCGCTTAGATGAACCAAAGTGATCAAGAAGAGCTCTTTTGCGGGAGGCACCAACGCCTGGTATATCGTCTAATGGATTAGCAGAAATCGTTTTTGACCTTTTTGATCTATGGGTCCCAATAACAAAATTATGAGCTTCGTCTCGCATCCTTTGTATAAAATATAGAACTGGATCACTTTTTCCTAATGCAAAAGCAGGCCGATTGAGCATATAAAATTCTTCTTTTCCATGGTTGCGATCTACACCTTTGGCGACACCTACCATAGCCACATCCTCAATACCAAGGTCCGCCAAAACTTTCCCAACTGCACTGACTTGCCCTGCTCCACCGTCAATAATTATTAAGTCTGGCCACATACCAAGGCCTCTATCAGGATCCTCTTTACTTAATCGTCTTATCCGTCTTTCGAGGACCTCTCGCATCATTCCAAAATCATCACCAGGAACAAGGTTTTCATTTTTGAAATTAAACTTTCGATATTGGTTTTTCATAAACCCATCCGGGCCAACAACAACCATTGCGCCGACCGCATGCGCACCCTGTATATGCGAATTATCAAAGACTTCTATCCGTCTTGGCGTTGAACTTAACCCAAAAACTTTTGCTAAATCTTTAAGAAGTTTAGTTTGGGTAGCCGTTTCGGCCATTTTTCTATTTAAGCTACCAACCGCATTACGAAGGGCACCACTAACTAGCTCCAACCTTTCCCCCCTTTGAGGAACAGATACCTCAACTTTACGACTTAATCTCTCCGATAGTAAATCTGTAATTAAATCGGAGTTTTCTGGCTCGTGAGATAGAATTAGTAATCTTGCAGGTTCCTTGGAATTATAAAACTGACCAATAAAACCTTCCATAATTTCCGCAGTAGACATATCATCAGATATCTTTGGATAAAAATCACTATTACCCCAATTTTGATGTGCTCTTATAAAAAATACTTGGACACACGCATGACCCTTATCTACATGCAGGGCAATAACATCAGCCTCTTTTACAGAGCGAGGATTAATCCCTTGTCTGGTTTGCACCTGGGTTAAAGCGCCTATTCGGTCTCTAATAGAAGCTGCCTTTTCAAACTCCATTTGATCTGATGCTCGCTTCATTTCTTTTGCCAGATTTTCCTGAATATTGGTTGTTTTACCAGAAAGAAAATTTTGAGCATCTTTAACGCTTTTGAAATATTCCTGTTCAGAGATACGCCCCACGCAAGGCGCCGAACAGCGTTTAATCTGATACTGAAGGCAGGGTCTTGTACGATTACTAAAAATACTGTCTGAACAATTCCTTAGCATGAACACCTTTTGCAACTGGTTTAAAGTTCGATTTACCGCACTTGCACTAGCGAAAGGTCCAAAATAAGATCCTTTTTCTTTTTTATTGCCCCGATGCTTTTTTAATTGTGGGAAGCTATGCTCCTTGGATACCAAAATATTTGGAAACGACTTGTCATCTCGCAACAAAACATTGTAGCGCGGCTTTAATTGCTTGATAAGGTTTTGCTCTAAAAGCAGTGCCTCCGTTTCGGTACTGGTTGTCAAAAACATCATAGACGCAGTTTCTGAAATCATGCGTGCGATTCTAGATGAGTGACTCGGTGAAGGTCGTGAGTAACTTGAAACTCGGTTTCGTAGATTACGGGCTTTTCCAACATACAGTACTCTATTTTGTTCATCAAGCATTCGATAAACCCCTGGCGAGTTATCCAGAGCGGTTAAGTACGAGTGTATCAACTCATAACCTGAATTTTTATTTGAAGGCTTCATTTTTTAAGAGTCGTTTAAGGATGAAATTGATTCTCTAATGGCTGCAATGATAGCGGGAAATATTCAAGAGGAAATGTTTCCACGTCTCCTGTGGATAAACCTGAAGATAACTTTTTGAAAATAGGAATTTTTTGTTGTATTTTCGGCATTTCGCTGATTTGCCTAAAATTTAGGCAAAATATTAACCTATTGTTTTTATTAGTTTTATTTTTTATCTTTTAAGCAAACGACTGTAATTATTACATTTTTAAAACTATACCATCTATTTTAACGGCCGCAGTGCAAAACTATCACCCAAAATCAAGTTGTAATCTACTCAACTCCTTGAATATCAGGTGTTTTCCAGCCTAGATGCTGTCCGCCATCCACACACAGCAGCTGCCCCGTTACGCTTTTAGCATCAATAAAGTAACCAACAGCTGAAGTTATGTCTTCGGCGTTAGCTCCTCGCTCTAAAATCGTATTTTTTCTTTGCCCATCAAAATGATATTCCTTTTGACGTACTCCAATCAAAGTAGGCCCCGGACCAATGGCGTTTACCCTAATACCCGGAGCAAGAGCTCTTGCAGCAGTTTGCGTCATTGCCCATAAACCCATCTTTGCAATAGTATAGCTTGCAAAATCTGGTGTAAGCTTTTTAACTCTCTGATCGATCATATTCAGAACTAAACCTTGGGAGATTGGCTCATTTTTTTCATCTAAGATTGGTGCCAGAGATTGCTTTGCAAAGTCCTGTGTTAATACGAACGGCGCTCTCAAATTACTCTCAATATGACGATCCCAAGTTTTGCGGGTTGCATCTTCAAAACTATCATACTCAAATATAGAAGCATTATTTACCAATAAAGTAATTTGCCCGCCGATCGCTTCAGACGCTCGATTTACTAATTCCTTAACCTCGTCCTCAATCAGCAAATCACATTTAAGACACTCAGATATACGGCCAAGACTATTTATCTCTTTAGTGACATCAAGCGCCTCACTTTCTGAATTATTATAATGTACAGCCACATCGTATCCGCGACTTGCCAGGTATGTTGATATCTCACGGCCTAGCCGTTTAGCCCCACCGGTTACTAGTGCACGCATTGCTAAATTTCACTTTCATTGAATCGTTAAATACAGATAGCTCGCATACGCGAGCGTCAAGAAGGCGCCCCAAAGCCTGTTAATGCTAAGCCCCATGAAAACAAATGGAAACAAAACAATACCTGCCCCTAACATTATCCAAAAATCAAATTCGTAAAACGAGGAGGATATCGGAATATCTCCAAACATTGTGGTTATTCCCACTATGGCGAGTATATTAAATATATTTGATCCTATCACGTTGCCCAGTGCTACATCAGCCTGTCTTCGAACAGCAGCCATCAATGTCGTTGCAAGTTCAGGCAGAGAAGTGCCAACTGCTACGAGTGTCAACCCAACTACCTCATCAGATATACCATAAGATGTGGCTATCAATGAGGCATTTTTTACTAATATGTCAGCACCAATTGGCAAACCTATTAATCCTAAAGACAAGAAAAGCATTATTTTCCACCGTGCGAGGTTTGGATCCACATTTTCCACCTCTAAATAGGATACTTCTGCCTTTCCCTGTAAGCTGTCTCGAACAGCTATAGATAGAAACAAGGTCAATAGAATTAGGAAGATAATTCCTTCAGAAACTGAAAAACTACCTAGGAATGCTAACGAGAGAAAAACAAGCGTCGCAAGCATCATAAACACATAGTTTTTTACCGTCTTACACTCACTTGTATTAATTCCAGCAATTAGAGCAGGTATACCCAAGACAAGAAGAACATTTGCGATATTTGAGCCAACTACATTTCCCAAAGCAATTCCCGGTGAATTGTCTAAGGTAGCTCTAATTGCTACCAATAATTCAGGAGCCGATGTGCCTAATGCAACTACCGTTAAAGAGACGATAAACGCTGGAATTTTAATCCTTAAGCTAAAATTTACCGCCCCACGGACGAGAATATCACCAGCAATTAAGAGGATGATCAAACCGATAAGTGCTTGAACCCAAACCATAACTATCCAGATTTTTTAGAACATTGACAATCTTTGCCGATTTTAAATTTACCGCACTTATCACATCGTTTAGAATTTAACAGTTTTACTTTTGGCACTCTCAATTTTCCAAACATGGCCATCACGCCCATCACGATTAAAAAAAGAACTACAATTTTTAAGATCATATTTTAAAGCCCATACTTAGCAAATTCTGCCCTTTCCTCCACTAGGCTGATGGCATCATTTGCAATGCTAACTCCAAATCTCTGAGATAGAGATTTTTTCTGACTATATTCCTTAAAACGAGTTTTTTCGCCAAATCTCTCTTTCAAAACCGGAACAACGTGCCCTATACCATCTATTAAACCAAGTTCTTTTGCTCTAGCGGCCAACCAAATCTCTCCTGTAAACAGGTCATGATCGGTCGATAATTTTCCATCTCTAGCACCCTTCACGTGAGATATAAAAACTTCATGTAACTGCGAAAGAATATCCTTTAATCTTTTGACATCTTCAGCTTTTTCTTTCTTAAAGGGATCAAGCATCGACTTAGATTTACCTGCGGTATATACTCTCCTCTCGATTCCATATCTTGAAAGCAACTCTTGCAACCCAAATCCTGAGGAAATTACACCAATAGAACCAATAATAGAGGCATGGTCAGCGTAAATTTCATCAGCGGCTGATGCTATCCAATACCCACCAGATGCGGCAACATCCTCCACAAATGCAATAGTAGGCACCTCTGTTTCTTCCGATAGTCTTTTAATCCTGTCTCCGACAAGAGAAGACTGGACTGGCGATCCACCGGGTGAATTAATAATGAAAGCAACGGTGCTGGGATTTCCTTTTCGGAATGCCTTCTCAAGTGTGGGTGCAAGCACACTATCAGAAATACCCCCACGTGCTCCTGACGAAATTAGACCGTTGAGCCGAACTACCGAAACCGTCTTTCGCCTGTTCAATTTGTTTAGGAAAGGTATACGTAACATGAATATCATTTAGGCACGGTGCTCGTTTACTTCAATATACAGATTACTTAAACCTGCTACTAGCGACATTTATTCAACATGGGTTAAGTTGCATTATGGCCTTAGTCTCCAACCAGTTTTGAAAATTAAAAAAATTATAAAGATACAGAAAACAGTAAATATTATTATAGCAAAAAGACTTGCTGTTATGGAAACGTCAGAATTATTGTAAAAAGCCCACCTGAATCCTGAAATCAAATAAACAACTGGATTAAAGAGGCTTACAACTTGCCAGAATTTTGGAAGCATCGATATCGAATAAAATGACCCACCTAAGAAAACTAAGGGGGTGATTATTAACAAGGGTACTAATTGCAGCTGTTCAAAATTGTTTGCCCAAATCCCTAGGATGAAGCCAAGTAACGAAAAAGAGATGCAAGTCACCAACAATAAAAAAATCATAATAAAAGGGTGAATGATTTCTATATCGACAAAGAATAGTGATGTTGCCAATATTACTAAACCAATAAACAAAGCTTTGGATGCCGCAGCACCGACATATCCAATAACAATTTCCAAGAAATTTACAGGAGCTGACAGAACCTCATAAATGGTTCCAATAAACTTTGGGAAATAAATACCAAATGATGCATTTGAAACCGCCTGCGTCATTACGCTGAACATTATCAATCCAGGCACTATGAATGCACCGTAACTAACACCATCAACAGCATCTATCCGGCCACCAATTGCCGCCCCAAAAACGACAAAATACAAACAAGTTGATATAACTGGAGAGACAAAACTCTGTAATAATGTTCTAAAAAATCTAGACATTTCAAAAATATATATTGCTCTTATAGATCGAAAATTCATTTTGACGGCTCCTCGATTAGTGAAATGAATATTTCTTCTAATGAGGACTGTGATGTTTTCAAATCACTTATTTGCAAATTTGAAATCGAAATCTCATTTAGTAATTTCGTAATTTCATTACTAGAAGCTTTAGCATCATATAGATAATTTATGGTCAAACCATCGTCTGAAAGGTATAGATCAAAATTTTGCAATTTAGCAGGAATGACCGCAATTGGAGATTGTAATGAGATCTCTACTTTTTTCCGGCCCATTCGCTTCATTAAAGCTTTTTTCTCTTCCAATAAAATTAACTTGCCCTTTGAGATTACTCCAACTCGATCAGCGATTGCTTCTGCTTCCTCGATGTAATGCGTGGTCAATATTATTGTAACACCTTGAGACTTTAAATCAGACACAAGTTTCCACATGTCTCTTCTTAACTCTACATCTACACCTGCAGATGGTTCGTCGAGGAATAATACTCTTGGCTCGTGCGCCAAAGCTTTGGCAATCAGCACGCGTCTTTTCATTCCTCCTGACAACTGCAAAATTTTAGAATCTTTTTTGTCCCACAACGATAACTGGCGGAGAACTATTTCTATTTGATCATCATTAGGGCTCTTTCCAAATAAGCCTCTTGAAAATCGCACTGTATTGATAACTTTCTCAAACGGCTCCAATGCAATTTCTTGGGGCACCAAACCAATTAGAGATCGTGCCAACCGATAATTCGATCTCGTGTCAAATCCCCCAACTGTTACTTGACCCGCCGTTGGCACAACCAGTCCACAAACTGCAGAAATAAGAGTAGTCTTTCCCGCTCCGTTCGGCCCAAGGAGGGCAAGAATTTCGCCCTCTTTAACATCAAAAGAGACGTTTTCAAGCGCTACTTGTCCATCATTATATCTTTTCGAAAGTCCAGTAATGGACAGCATATCTGTCATGTTAAAATATTCTTTTGATGGAAGTATCAATCAGGAACGTTTAAAGTTTCTAATTGTTTCTATCATTAGGGCAACGTAATCTGGGTTAGCTTCAGGGGTAATACCATGACCCAAGTTAAATATATGAGGACCTTGTGACAAATCTGAAACTATTGTTTCAATTTCATCAATCATATTCTGACCACCTGAGACCATATGAGAAGAATTTAAATTTCCCTGTATACAACCATCCTTTTGTAAATATTTAGCAGCCCATGCTGAACTTATACTATCGTCAATAGCGAGACAGTCTGCACCTGTGGATTTTAAAAAGCCTTTGTAATAATCGCCCGCCTGTCTCGGGAAAGCTATTATTGGCACCTTGGGATATTTGGCTTTTAATTCCATTACTATCTTTTTTGTCGGCTCAAGAGCATATTTATAAAAATCATCTCCTTTCAAAGAACCCGCCCAGCTATCAAATATTTTTACCACCTCAACGCCCGCATCAATTTGTGCAGACAAGTATTTAATGGTTGCTTTTGTCAAAATCTCAATCAAATTTTCAAAAGCTAATATATTATTATCTTTTAAATCATGCGCTGGCTTTTGATCCGGCGTACCTCTTCCGGCAATCATATAAGTGGCGACCGTCCATGGAGCTCCTGCAAAACCAATAAGTGTTGTCTCTTCGGGCAATTCTTTTGATAAAATCCGTACAGTCTCATAGACTGGACGCAATGTATCGTGAATTTCATCAACAGGCTTAAGCAATTTCAAATCATCGGTAGAGTTAATTGTTGATAGCCTTGGACCCTCGCCCGTTACGAACCACAAATCTGCCCCCAGAGCTTGAGGAAGAAGCAGGATATCAGCGAATAAAATTGCCGCATCAAATCCATATCTTCTGATCGGTTGCAAGGTTACTTCAGCAGCAAGATCACTATTGTAACATAGTGATAAAAAGTCACCCGCTTGAGCTCTAGTCTCTCTGTACTCTGGCAAGTAACGACCAGCCTGACGCATCATCCAAATAGGCGGTGTATCTAGCACTTCGCCAGCAAGAGCTTTTAAAATTTTTTTCTTAATGGTCATTCTTTTGCCTTTCTCTGAGTACTTGGTTCACGTTCTTTAAATAAATGTCAAGCATGGTATCTTGCTTTGATGCAAAACACCGCTTAAACCCTATTTATGGAATTGAAATTACCAAATCCAAAATCACCATTGCGCATTGGTACTAGGGGCTCACCTCTAGCGTTAGCACAAGCATATGAAACAAGAGAGAGACTTAGCATAGCTTTCGGATTGTCACTCGACTCATTTGAAATTGTTGTAATTAAAACAACTGGCGATAAAGTCCTTAATCGCCCCCTAAAAGAGATTGGTGGGAAAGGACTTTTTACCAAAGAAATTGAGGAAGCACTACTACAAGAGAGTATTGATATTGCAGTGCACTCAATGAAAGATATGCCAGTTCAGCAGCCTGACGGTCTAATTTTGGACACATTCTTGCCCAGAGAAGATGTGCGAGATGCATTTGTATCGAGGATCCACAAAAGTTTAGCAGATATTCCACATGGGGCTACAGTGGGCACTTCATCGCTCAGACGAAAAGCTCAACTTATGTCAAAGCGTCCTGATCTAAAAATAGTAGAATTTCGCGGGAACGTACAAACAAGACTGAAGAAGTTAGACGACGGTGTGGCTGAGTGTACATTTTTAGCAGTTGCCGGACTAAATCGTCTTAAGATGGAAGATATAATAACTGCACCTATTTCAACAGACGAGATGCTTCCAGCCGTGGCACAAGGTGCAATAGGCATTGAGCGTCGTGAAAAGGACATAAAAGTTGCAACAATGCTAGAAGCTATTCACAATTCTACAACAGGATTGCTACTGTCTGCCGAAAGAGCTTTCTTAGAAGCCTTAGATGGTTCATGTGAGACCCCGATCGCCGGGTTGGCTGAGTTTAAAAATGAGAACCTTAGATTTCGCGGCGAGATTTTAAAAACTGATGGGTCTGAGGTTTATAGTGATGAGCAAGTAGTTTCTAAAGAGGATGCCACTCTCGTCGGCATTGAAATGGCGCACAAACTCTTAAGTCAGGCAGGCAATGATTTCTTTTCATGATCGGCTGCTAGGTAAAATAACTACCGATTTGTATTGGGAAACCGCGTAAAAAGTCCTCAGTGGTCTGAACCGACTTCCCTGATCTTTGGAGTAAAGTAATTTCAAGCGCCCCTCCCTCACAAGCAATTACTAATGGCGTCCCAATTACCATACCTGGCTCTGCTTGATTATTTTGGTTCGAACTATTTATTCTAACATTCAAAAATTTTATTCGCTCTTCGTTGTAGTAGGCCCACGCACCTGGGTATCGCGAAAGGCCTCTGATTTGCTGCTCTATTATTTGGAAATCTAATGACCAGTCAATCTTTGCCTCTTTCTTGTCAATTTTTTTGGCATAAGAAACTTTTATAGTTGACTGGGGTTTTGGAATTAACTCATCAATCTTTTTTATTGTTTCAATTAGCAACTTTGCCCCTAAATCAGCTAATCTCTCGCTCAAGAAACTAGTTGTATCGTCTGCTTTAATTGGCGTTGATTCTTTTGCAACTACTGGCCCCGTATCCAAGCCTGCATCCATTTTCATGATACAAACCCCAGTTTTACTATCCCCAGACATTATTGCGCGGTGAATAGGCGCCGCCCCTCGCCATTTCGGCAAAATAGATGCATGAATATTCAGGCTACCATACCTAGCAGCCTCAATAATTTCTAAGGGTAAAATCAAACCGTAGGCTACTACCACCGTAAGATCAGCATTCAAATCAAAAAATGCTAATTTATCTTTTTGCAATTTGAAATTTTCAGGCGTTCTAACTGTTATCCCATATTTTAATGCCATTTCATGCACGGGAGTAAGATTGACTTTCTTACCCCTTCCTGCACGCCTAGGTGGCTGACTGTACACACAAGCAATTTCATGCCCAGCCTCGATTAATTTTACGAGTGTTGGAATTGAAAAATACGCTGACCCCAAAAATACTATTTTCATCGTCTCTTTTTAGCCTTACGAATTAGCATATCTCTCTTCACAGCTGAAAGCCTATCAAAATACATTACTCCATTTAAATGATCGATCTGATGCTGGACAGAAGTAGCCCAAAGGCCCTCAAAATCATTTCTTACGATCATACCGTCTTTATCTAAATATTTGACTGTTACTTTTCTTGGTCTTGAAATTTTTGCCGACACGCCTGGAAGATTAGGGCTAGCTTCAATATTCTCATTCATTTCCTTCGATACTTGCAAGATTTCTGGGTTTGCCAGAAGAATAAATTGCCCACGGTCCGTCGACACATCCACCACCGCTAGACTAGACATAATACCTAATTGACTAGATGCGAGACCAATACATGACATGGCTTCCATAGTATCAATTAAATCTGACCAGATTTTTTCTACATTTTCATCAATTTTTTCTACAGGCTGAACTTTTTGCTTGAGTCGTCTGTCTGGCCACATCAGCAATTTTCTTATAGCCATCTATGTTTCTTTTCGCTCCATTTCACGCTTGAATTTTTGCATTTTCCTCGTAATCAACTGTTTCTTTATTGTACCAAGATAATCTATGAAAAGTTTTCCATTTAAATGATCAATCTCATGTTGAACGCAAGTAGACCATAGCCCATCAAATTCTTGTTCTTGCTCATTTCCATTCTGATCTAGCCATCGAACTTGAACAGAGGTTGGGCGCTTAATTTCAGCAAAATGCTCCGGAATAGATAAGCACCCTTCTTCATAAATATTTTCTTCATCAGAGCTAGCAACTATCTCAGGATTTATCATTACAATCGGTTTACCTTTAGCAGCTTCTTCCTTTTCACAATCCATAACGATAATTCGAGTTAAAATACCAACCTGAGACGCAGCCAAACCAATTCCTGGTGCATGATACATGGTTTCCAACATATCATCCGACAACTTAATAAGTGAGTCATCAATCTCTAAGACTGGTTCACAGATCTTTTTCAACTTAGGATTTGGATGTAGTAAGATAGGTCTGAGCATAGATTTCATTTAGGTTAAAAAGTAATTACATGCAACTTCGAAGGGTTTTATTACCTAATGAGGCGCTTGTTTATCACTTTCCATTGCCTTAGTTATGGCACTCTAAAATTATTTGGAAAATTTATGGATTTTGACGAAGTAATAGATCGAAGAGGAACACACTCTAGTAAGTGGGATACCATGGAGGAACTTTATGGTGTAACTCCGGATAGCGGTCTTTCTATGTGGGTCGCCGACATGGATTTCCGCGCTCCTAAAATTATTCAAGAAAAACTTCATGGGATAAACTCCCATGGTATCTACGGATACTATGGGGATTACAAAGAATATAATAATTCTATTAAATGGTGGATGAAAAATAGGCACAATTGGGAAATTGATACCTCATGGATTTTCACAACACATGGTTTGGTGAATGGTACAGGATTATGCATAGATGCATTCACAAAACCTGGAGATGGTATAATCCTTTTTACTCCAGTTTATTATCAATTCTCTAACTTAGTTGAAGCCGCAAGAAGAAAAGTCGTGGAATGCCCACTAAAATTAATAGACAATCACTACCATTTTGATTTCGTCGAATACGAAAGAAACCTGTCAGGTGATGAAAAGATGGTTATTCTATGCTCTCCACACAACCCAGGTGGGCGTGTTTGGACAAAGAATGAGCTGCAGGAAGTTGCTAAGTTTGCGAAGAAACATAATCTAGTATTAGTATCCGACGAAATCCATCACGACCTAGTCTATCCGAACAAGAACCATACTGTAATGCCAATTGCAGACCCATCGGTGTGTGATCGTTTAGTAATGATGACGGCAACAACAAAAACATTTAATATTGCTGGCGCCCATTCGGGAAATGTAATTATTTCCAACCCAAACTTACGTCAAAAATTTTCGCAACGAATTAAAGCCCTTGGGATCAGCCCCAATAGCTTTGGTTTATTTATGGCAACGGCTGCATACTCACCAGAGGGCGCCGAGTGGCTCGACGAACTTCTGCACTATATTGACGGCAATCGCGTTATTTTTGATAAAGAAGTTAATAAAATTCCAGGCCTTAGCTCGATGCCCTTGGAAGGTACATACTTAGCTTGGGTTGATTTTTCTGGTACCGGTATGGAGGAAGAAGAATTTATCTATAGGGTTCAAGAAAAAGCTAAAATCGCAGTAAATCATGGAAGCACTTTTGGAACTGGTGGTGAAAAATATTTACGCTTCAATTTAGCCACTCCGCGAACGTTAGTTGTTGAAGCAACGAAGCGATTAAAGGACGCTTTTTCCGATCTTCAATGATTTAGTTGAGCAATGCCACTGGTTTATCTTTGGGTAATACGAAATCTAAAGCAGGAGTATCTGTAACATCTGTACTTCGTTTAAATTCAAAATGAATTTCACCACTTTCTTCTATTGATGCTATAATTAGACACTGCGATAAATGACGAGAACCATCGAAAATATCTACCAAACCCCTCAACTGCGGGGCATGCTCAATATCCATAGAAAAACCATTATCCCAAAGCTTTAATACAGGAACAAGAGCTCCATCAAACTCGACCCTCAGTCTACTTTTTTTCACCTTTTTGTCTTTTTGCGCTCTGGTTAGATCAGCATGTAATTCTTTTGATAGAAAAGTCGTCATAAATCCTCCTGACCATAAAATTCTGGACTTACATACAGGAAAATCAAGTATTTTATTTTTGCCGGGAATTTTTACCTACAACCAAAAATATGCTGAAGTATTAGAATTCGTTTAATATCATGCATTTTTTTATAAAAAACGAATATATTTACGTATACTTTAAGCAACAGTTACTAGATCTTGAGACCGATACGTTCGTTTGTTATGCGGTTAATATGACACAATTACAACATAATCGCGATTTATCTAATAGACGGGCAAAACAGCCGCTAAAAGAATGAGATAAGTCACAGACAATATTTTTATTTTATTGAATTACAGAATCGCATCGCCATAACAATTTACAGTACAAGTAATGTGACAATTTATTACAAAACTTGACTAGGCTACAAGCTGTTCAGCCTTTTTTAGATCGACTGAAACAAGCTGACTCACACCCTTTTCCTGCATTGTAACGCCAAAAAGCCGATCCATTCTTGCCATTGTAACCGCATGGTGAGTAATTATCAAAAAACGCGTGTCGGTCCGTCGACACATTTCATCTAACATATCACAAAACCGTGAAACATTTGCATCATCTAGTGGAGCATCTACCTCATCCAAAACACAAATAGGGGCCGGGTTTGCTAAGAAAACAGCAAAAATAAGTGCTAATGCTGTCAAAGTTTGCTCTCCACCAGACAGCAGTGATAGAGTTGATAGCTTTTTACCAGGTGGCTGGCACATAATTTCAAGCCCAGCTTCTAAGGGATCATCACTCTCGACCATAACAAGATTGGCTTCTCCTCCACCAAATAAATGTTTAAATAAAGTTGAAAAATTTACGTTAACTTGCTCAAATGCAGTAAGAAGTCTTTCACGGCCCTCTCGATTTAAAGACGCTATGCCATTTCGGAGTGATCTGATAGCCTCAAGTAGATCTGTTCTTTCTCCTTCTAAATTGTCGTGCTCAGCCTGCACTTCCTTCATATCCTCTTCAGCTCGCAAATTAACAGCACCAAGAGAGTCACGTTGTCTTTTAAGCCTATTCACCTCGATCTCAATTTTTACTGAATTCGGTAATTTCTCTGGATCTTTGCCTAGCTTTTTCAGCAACTCATCAGGAGTTGCTTGCAGTTCATCACGAATACGCTCAACTGCATTATCCACGGTTTCTTGCGCCGCCTCACTCATCGCTTCTGCGCGTGCTCTATGTTCTCGCAAGTTTGATGCTAATCGCTCAGCATCTCGCTCTTCTTCTCGAAAATCGCGTAAAATTTTCTCTGCACCCAAAAGATCACTTGTAGCTTCATTTTTATTTCTAATTGCGTCCGATATAGATATTACAATTTCTTCTTGGCGTTTGGATAACCTTTCTGGCTCAGCAAGAGCATTTTGCAACTGTTCTTTGTTGTCTTTTTGCCTCTGTACCAATTCTAAATTCCGTTTTTCTGCTGTTTCCAAGCGATACTTCCAACCACTTAGCTCTTTTGCGACTTCTTGTATTCTTTTTATACGCTCTTCACCCTCTCGACGCACCTCATCATGTAAAGCCCTTTTTGACAACATTGCTGCTCGATGCAATTCAACACTATTTTTTGCTTCTTCAACCTCTGCTTTTACATCCTCTAAGTTAGGAAGCTCGCTTAATACTTTTTGGGCGTCGACCATTTGTGCTTGTGTGACTTCAAGGTCTTTTTTATGCCTGGCGAGAGCCATTGATGATGTCTCAAGAAGGTTTATCGCTAGGCTTAGCTCCGCCTCAGCTCGATTTTGGGCCCTTTGAGCATCAGATAGGTCACTATCTGCTTCCTTCATTCTATCTCTTGCAGCCCTATCGCTATCAGTGTCAGCAGCAAGTCTTTTTGTCAAAGATTCATGTGCTGCTTTTGCAGCCTCCAATTGCACATTCGCTCTCTCATTGAGTTGCTTTAATTCTTCTAGTCGATTTAATTGCTCCAAACGTAATGACGTTGCCGTCGGCGTATCTTCAGACCAAGCCCTGAAGCCGTCCCATCGCCACAGGTCACCTTCTGTGGAAACCAGCCTTTGACCAGGTTTCAGCAATCTCTGCAACTTCGGCCCTTCATCTGCATCGACTAGGCCAATTTGAGAAATCCGTCGATTTAAAACCTCTGGCACGAACACGTGATGGGTCAAAGGGGTTACACCATCAGGTAAATCTTGCTGAATCGTCAGTTCGTCTAGAGAGACCCACCCAGATGGCCCATCTTCCGGCACTTGCGGTGACCTTAAATCATCAGCTAGTGCTGCACCGAGAGCTTTTTCAAAACCATGTTCAACCTGGAGACGATCAATTACCTGACCCCCCTCCATAGTGTCTCGCTCCAGGATTTTTGCTAAAGCAGCAACTTCTGCACTTATTGCGTTAGCCTCGCCTTCTGCCGAAGACAAGGCAGCTCTAGCATCTACCTCAAGGGCTTGTGTTTGATTTCTGGTCTCTTCAGCTTTAATTAAGTTTTCATCGGCTTCCTTACTTTGCAACATCGCATTATCAAAAGACTTTTCTGCCACTTTAAGATCATCTTTTGTTTTTTCTTGTGCCTTGAGAGCCTCGGCTCTAGATGCTTCGGCGGCAACTGCTTCTGATTTGTACCTGTTTGTTAAAAGCTCAATCTCTTGCAAATACCTTTCTGCAGATTGATAACGCGCCATTAACCGAGCCATATCTTCCGTAATTTCAGAAAGCTGAGCTTCTTTTTCTTGTAAATTATTTGCTGCTTCATGTGCCTCTTCAGCTGCTTTCTTCACCTTCGTATCATGACCTTTTGAAGCTTTCTCTAATTGATCAGCTTCCCATTCGAGACTTTTTATTGTTTCCACTGCATCACTGTTTAAGGCAGCCTCACGATCCAAATCTAAAACTATTTGACTTAAACGGGTATTTATCGTTTCTATCCTCGCCTTTGCATCAGCCTCTTTTGCACCTAAAGTATCTCGCTCAACTTCCAACCTTTGAAGTGACGAAGAAGCAATGGCCTCTTTTTCTCTCAAAGGTGGAATTTTTTCTTCGGCATCAGACCGTAATGAAGAAAGTTCTCTGACGGCTTGCTCACTTTTGGAAGCCTTAATTGTACATTCCTGCAACTCTTTTTGAGATTTCAGCCTTGCTTCATCGGCCTCTTTCCAGCGACGATATAGCAAAACACCTTCTGCTTCGATTAACTCCTGCATTATCTCACGATATCTCACAGCTTGCTTTGCTTGACGTGAAAGTTGATGCAGCTGCGTAGCGAGTTGCTCTAAAACGTCATCAACTCTTACAAGGTTGCTGTCTGCACCTTTAAGCTTTAACTCGGCTTCATGGCGACGTTGGTAAAGTCCAGATATTCCTGCTGCTTCCTCAAGTATTCGCCTTCTATTTTGAGGCCTAGCATTAATTAATTCAGCAATTTGCCCTTGGCGCACTAATGCTGGTGAATGGGCACCCGTCGAGGCATCTGCAAAAAGCATTTGAACATCACGAGCTCTGATGTCCTTGCCTGAAGCTTTAAATGCGCTCCCTACATCCCTGGTAATCCGTCGAACAATTTCAATAAGATCATTATCATTGAAAGCTTGGGGCGCCAGTCGCTGAGTGTTGTCTAATATCAATGATACTTCAGCAAAATTTTTAGCTGTGCGCGTTGCTGCTCCAGCAAAAATCACATCTTCCATGCCGCCGCCACGCATTGCGGTTGGCCTGTTTTCCCCCATGACCCATCGAATAGCCTCTAAGAGATTAGACTTGCCACAACCATTTGGGCCCACAATACCCGTCAGCCCATCTTGAATTATTAATTCAGTCTGATCTACAAAGCTCTTAAATCCAGTCAAACGCAGTTTGGAGAAGTGCAACTATATACCCATGATCTTTGATTCTATTTTTAAATGGATGAAGCTCAATTAAGTTTAAGTCAATCAATTCTATACCGTATATGGAAGAAAATAAATAATTATCCACAACATATCGTAGATATCATGTAAACTAACAGCATCAGAACAGAAAATACTGTTTGGAAAAAAATATGAAGTGTCAAATAGACTATGCAGATCCGACCCACCCTCATATAACCCAACTTTTGAGACAAAGTCACAAGTTAATGGATGAGCTATTTCCAGATGAGACTAATAATTATCTAGAAATAGAGGCTCTTCTGGACAAGGCGGTACATTTTTTTGCTGCACAAGACATAAATGGTAAATATGTAGGCTGTGGTGCATTTGTTCTATTTAGTGATTATGCAGAAATTAAATCAATGTTCGTAGACCCTAACTATCGTGGTAAAAGGATTGGAGATGCACTTTTAGTTCATATGCTAGGAACTATGGCTGATAACTCGGTACCTGTAGTTAGATTGGAAACGGGAACTCTACTGAAAAGTGCCCTGAATTTGTATCGTAAGCATGGTTTTCAGTATTGTGATGCTTTTGCTCACTATACTGAAAACAATTATTCTGTGTTCATGGAAAAAAAATTGATAATTTAATCGAATATTCTTACCCAATTTTGAAACTTATAAATTGTAGGCCACAATGCCATTTGAAAAAATCCCCAACAATAAATTATCTTTATTCGTCGTTAACCAGATAGAACAGATGATACTAAGAGGTATACTTCGTCCTGGTACGCGGTTGCCAGCCGAACGAAATTTGGCTGATAGACTTGGTGTTTCACGCCCCTCTCTACGAGACGCAATATCGATATTAACAAATAATGGTTTGTTAGAAACTAAAGCTGGATCAGGAGTTTTTGTTGCAAACGTTTTAGGTAATGCTTTTTCCCCTGCTCTTGTGAATTTGTTCAAATCACATGATGAAGCGGTATTTGATTACATTTCGTTTCGTCGAGATATAGAGGGCATAGCAGCGGAACGTGCTGCAAAACAAGCTTCAGAGGCAGACCTTGATGTTATAAAAAAGATATTTGAGAAAATGGTAACTGCGCATCATAAGCGCGATAATTCCAGACAAGAATCCAGTTTAGATGCTGAGTTCCATCTTTCCATTATTGAAGCTAGCCATAATGTTGTAATGCTACATATGATGCGTTCCATGTATGATCTTTTAAAGGAAGGTGTATTCTTCAATCGACAGGCTCTTTTTGTGAACAAATCCAACCGCCAAGTACTTCTTGAACAGCATGAAAAAATCCTAGTCAATTTAATTAATAGAGATGCACATGCATCCCGCATTTCAGCTGAGACCCATTTGGATTTTATTAGTCAAACTTTACAAGAAAATATGATTGCTGCAAAACACGAAGAATTTGCACAAAAACGTTTAGAAATTGAAATTTTGCAAAAAAATAGTTCTTAATAAAGTTAAACTTTTTGGAATAAATACTTACACATATCCGATTTTGGATTTAAGAGCTGATCGATTATATCGAAATGATGAGCATCAGGCTGAATATTTAACCCACATTGCCATTTTTCTGAAAGTATTTCCGCTTGATGTAAGAAAGCTGGGCGCTCCTGTTCACCAACCCAAACTCTTGTGTTTACTGCGATCGGTTTATAACAGATAGGGCTTTCAAGAATTGCAGACTCCAGTGAGAGGTTTAAATCTGAATTCAAATCTGTAAAAATTAATGGCTGTAAATCAGCAAGTGGCGAAATTGGTGTAACACGCTTGAGACGATCAGAAACGTTTTTTGGCAACACCCCTTCACACAACATTCTAGATACAAGATGCCCCCCAGCTGAGTGGCCTGCGAGCACTATCGGACCCTTGCTCACTTTTTTAGATAGAAAGGTAATACATCGCGCCATGTCTCCAGTAATTTGAGAGATGCTTACCTCTGGACATAATCTATAGCTTGGTATTGCCGAAGCAAACCCGTTCTCCATAGCACCTAAAGATAGGTGTGACCAACTCGACTTATCGAAAGCTCTCCAATAACCACCATGTATGAAAACAAAAAGGCCAACAGTTCTTATTTTCGGATAAAAAATATCCATTTTTTCTCGTTCGGAAGCCCCATAGCGAATATCTAATTCTACATTGGACAAAAGAGTTTTATTGTTTCTAAAATTAGTCGCTTTTGCCTGCCATTTTCCTGGGAAACTTTTTGCATCGGCTATATACTTCGCGTTGGCATAATCGTCGCTTAAGTCAACTTCTGACAATTTTTTCTTCCTATAATTAAAAAAAGGCAATACCTGTTATACTGCTGAATATTATATCTACTCGGAGAGAGCCAATGTCTACTAAAACTACAAACCTTGCAAACTTGTTACATGACCCTTCTCTTCTAGAGACAAGGGGATACTTAGCGGGAGATTGGGTTAGTGGGGATAAAAACCAAACCTTCGATGTTATAAATCCAGCAAGAGGAGATACTATCGGAAAGGTAGCAAATCTAAGTCGCAAACAAATCTCAGCAGCGATTGATAGTGCATACGAAACACAAAAAGAGTGGGCCAGTAGAACTGGAAAGGAAAGGGCAAATATCCTGAGACGTTGGTTTGACCTAATGATGGAAAACTCCGAAGATTTAGCTAAAATTTTAACTGCCGAGCAGGGAAAACCACTGGCTGAAGCAAATGGTGAAATAGCTTATGGTGCCTCGTTCATAGAATTTTTTGCGGAAGAAGCTAAGAGAGTTTACGGGGAATTAATCCCAGGGCATCAAAAAGATAAGAGAATTATGGTTCTTAAACAACCAATTGGCGTGGCAGCATCAATTACTCCTTGGAATTTTCCAAATGCAATGATTACGCGTAAAGCCGGACCCGCACTAGCTGCTGGATGCGCATTTGTAGCCCGTCCAGCTTCAGAGACTCCTTTTTCAGCTCTTGCACTGGGTGTCCTTGCTGAAAGGGCAGGATTACCAAAGGGTATTCTTTCAATTTTACCATCCACTGACGCATCTGGGACAGGTAAAGAATTCTGTGAAAATAAAAAGGTTAGAAAACTCACTTTCACAGGTTCAACAGAGGTGGGGCGTGTTTTATTGGGCCAGGCGGCCAAAAATGTTTTGAAATGTTCCATGGAGTTGGGCGGTAATGCCCCATTTATTGTCTTTGACGATGCTGACTTGGATGATGCAGTTCAAGGTGCAATTATGTGTAAGTTCCGCAATAACGGACAAACATGTGTTTGTGCAAATAGGATTTATGTCCAAACTGGAGTGTATAAAGAGTTTGCAGCAAAGCTACAGAAGGCAGTTTCTAAACTCAAAGTAGGAGATGGTTTTGACCCTGAAACTACACTTGGACCATTGATCAGTTTGAATGCAGTTAAGAAAGTAAATTCACATATAGACGACGCAATATCAAAAGGCGCTGAACCTATCTATTCTAATACTTACAGTCAGGAAGATGGAAACTTTATTAATCCAACCATTCTCACGGGTGTAACAAAAAATATGAAAGTAGCTACCGAAGAAACATTTGGACCACTTGCTCCACTTTTTGAGTTTTCAACGGTTGAAGAGGTTATCGAGTTGGCCAATGATACAATATTTGGGCTTGCTTCATATTTCTACGCGAAAGACTTGAGCCGTGTATATGAGGTAGCTGAAGCGCTGGAATATGGTATTGTTGGAGTAAATACTGGTATAATCTCAACGGAATTAGCCCCTTTCGGTGGCGTCAAACAGTCAGGGCTAGGTCGAGAAGGAAGTCATTATGGGATAGATGACTTCTTAGAAATGAAATATGTTTGTTTAAGTGTATGATTTTCAGATTACGCGGTAGGTTCTGAATACTGTTCTTCAAATTTTAAAATCTTGGTGAAAAATTGAGCAAGTCAAACGCGGCCCAAAATATCAACGGCTGGATCATAATAGATAAACCCACAGGAATGACGTCTACCGCGGTTGTAAATAAAATAAAGTGGGCATGCAGCGCGAGAAAAGCTGGGCATGCGGGAACTTTAGATCCAAGCGCTACGGGAATTTTAGCAATAGCTTTGGGCGAGGCAACAAAAACAATCCCCTACGTAACCGAACAAGTAAAATCATATACTTTCGAGGTAAAATGGGGTGAGGCAACTGACTCAGATGACTCGGACGGGAAAATTATACATAAATCTCAGATGAGGCCATCTGAACAAGACATAACTGCCATACTCCCTCGTTTTCGCGGGGAAATAAAGCAAACACCACCCTTCTTCTCAGCTGTTAAAATAAATGGGAGGCGGGCTTATGAACTTGCACGCATCGGAGAAGACTTTGATATAGCCTCACGATCTCTATTTGTTAGTAGCCTTAAATTAGAAAAATATATCAGTGAGAATAGCGCTATCCTTTCACTAGAGTGTGGCAAAGGCGGCTACGTTCGATCAATCGCCAGAGACCTAGGACTAGAACTAGGTTGTTACGGTCATGTGAAGTGGTTAAGAAGAATAGCATCAGGATCCTTCAATCTATCAATGGCACATTCGTTAGATACCATATTGAAATTGAATAAAACGTCAGCGGTAAATAATTTTATACTTCCAGTGGAGTTGGGCTTAAGTACAATAAAACATGGAACCTGCACTGCAACAGCGGCTGAGAAAATTAGGAATGGAAACTCAGCACCCATTTTATGCAATGGAGCAAGAACTGGGGACGAAATTTGGGTCAGCTACAGCGAAACCCCAATTGCAATCGGAAAATATGAAGCGGGAGCATTCCTACCAAAAAAAGTTTTTAATTTAATATGAAGCAAGCTTGATGATCAAAAAAAAATTTCTGAAGGGTGATGCTATTTCTGAAGCTACATATTCGAAATGTGATAAGTACAGGTATTGCCTTTCAAGAGAATGGGACGACACAAAAAAAAGGGTGCATTTTATAATGCTTAATCCGTCTACTGCAACGGAGTCTCAGAATGACCCTACTGTGGAAAGATGCGAACGCCGTGCACGGTCACTCGGATATGGCGCATTTTCTGTTACTAATATTTTTGCCTGGCGAGAAACAGACCCAAGAAAAATGGAAAAGGTCAGTGATCCAGTAGGGCCTAAGAATGATAGTATAATTCTGAAAACATGCTTAAACTCAGACGTCAATATTGCGGCATGGGGTACCCATGGAAGTCATCTTAATAGAGGGGAAGTTGTAAAAAAAATATTCCTTGAGGCAAAGTTACAAATATTCAGCTTAGGAATCACAAAGCTAGGATTTCCTAAGCATCCACTTTACCTTAGTTATCAAGTAAAACCACAGTTATGGCTACACGGTGGTATGGGTGTCTAAGTTTTCAGCTTTATGTTTACCGATCCTAGCATTTTATCATGGAATTAAAGCACTTCACTTTCTGGAAAGATTAAAATAGAAGCCTCCAGTAAGGTGATTCATAATTAGTAACGGTCTTGCTGGACGACATCCTGGCTTGTACCATAAAATCAGAGGATAGTGCGTTGTCGATTACAGCAGAAGAGAAAGCTAAAGTTTTAAAAGAGTTTGCAACAAAAGAAGGAGACACTGGCTCTCCTGAAGTCCAAGTCGCAATTCTTACATCGAGAATTAACACATTAACTGAGCATTTTAAAATGCATAAAAAAGATAACCATTCCCGTAGAGGTTTATTGAAAATGGTAGCTCAGAGACGAAAGCTTCTTGATTTTTTAAAGAATAAAGAAGAACAGCGATACAAAGATCTTATTGGTCGCCTTAGCATCCGAAGATAAAATCAACTTATTCGAAGAGGCCTCCAGAATATAATTCGAAGGTGGGTTAGAGGACTTCGATTAGTTAGCTTTCGTCGCTTTTAATTCTTTTAATCGTGATATATACGCGCTTTATGCAAATACCGGGCTTGTGACCGTGGTTTGGTAAGAACAAATTGGTCAGGGGGAATACGCCCCCTATTGGAATGGCTGTACAGCCTTATTAGGATACGTAGATGTTTGATGTAACAAAAAAATCAATTGAATGGGGTGAGGAAACCCTCACATTAGAAACTGGAAAAGTAGCTCGGCAAGCTGATGGCACTGTCATTGCGACACTTGGTGAAACATCGGTAATGGCGAATGTAACATTCGCAAAAGAAATGAAAGAAGGACAGGACTTCTTCCCTCTAACTGTTCATTACCAGGAAAAATATTACGCTGCTGGTAAAATACCTGGGGGTTTTTTTAAACGAGAGGCACGACCTTCAGAGGCTGAAACATTAACAGCAAGATTAATTGACCGCCCAATAAGGCCCCTTTTCGTCGAGGGTTTTAAGCATGAAGTTTTGGTAATGTGCACTGTACTTTCGCACGATTTAGTCAACTCACCAGACGTTGTAGCTATGATAGCAGCATCCGCGGCACTTACACTTTCTGGCGTGCCTTTTATGGGGCCTATAGCTGCTGCTCGAGTTGGTTTTGAAGATGGTGATTATGTCTTGAACCCAACGGTTGATGATATGCAAGGACTCAGAAATAACCCAGACCAACGCTTGGATTTGGTGGTCGCAGGAACCAAAGATGCTGTGATGATGGTAGAGTCAGAAGCGTATGAATTATCTGAGGATGAAATGCTCGGCGCTGTGACTTTTGCTCATGAACAAATACAACCTGTAATCGATTTGATAATTGAAGTCGCAGAGGACTGTGCAAAAGAACCATTCAATTTTGAAGCTCCAGATTTCACAAAACTGTTAAAAAATGTCAAAAAGATCGGTGAGAAAAAAATGCGTTCTGCATTTTCAATTACTGACAAACAAGAGCGGCAGGCTTCAGTAACAGAAACGCGCGAATTTATAAAATCAAAATTGTCAGAAGAAGAGTTAGAAGACCCTAACCTAGGGTCAGCAATAAAGAAACTTGAAGCTGGCATACTAAGAGGCGATGTAGTTAAGGGTGGTAAAAGAATAGACGGTAGATCTACTACTGACATCCGCCAAATAGTTTCTGAGACAGGCCTACTACCAAGAACACATGGGTCTGCCTTATTCACACGCGGGGAAACTCAAGCGCTAGTAGTAACTACGCTTGGTACAGGCGACGATGAGCAAATTATAGATGCATTGCATGGTAATTTTAGATCAAATTTCTTGCTGCATTATAATTTCCCCCCTTACTCTGTTGGAGAAGTTGGGAGAGTTGGTGCAACAGGTAGAAGAGAAATTGGTCACGGGAAGTTAGCATGGCGAGCACTACAAGCAGTATTACCAGCAGCAACAGATTTTCCTTATACCATACGTGTTGTCTCAGAAATTACTGAGTCCAATGGATCATCTTCTATGGCTTCTGTCTGTGGCGGCTCACTAGCAATGATGGATGCTGGGGTACCATTAAAAAGTCCGGTTGCTGGAGTAGCTATGGGTTTAATTCTCGAAGAAGACGGTTCCTATGCCGTTTTAACCGATATTCTAGGTGATGAAGATCACCTTGGAGATATGGACTTCAAAGTAGCAGGTACAGAAAACGGAATTACCTCTCTTCAGATGGACATCAAAGTTGCGGGCATAACACCGGAAATTATGAAGCAAGCTCTATCTCAAGCTAAAGATGGGCGCATGCATATACTTCAGGAAATGTCCAAAGCAATTTCTGAAGCAGGGGAGTTTAGTGTTCATGCGCCACGAATTGAGACTATGAAAGTTGCAACCGATAAAATTCGAGAGGTAATTGGATCGGGTGGTAAAGTTATTCGCGAAATAGTGGAAACATCTGGAGCCAAAGTGGATATAAGTGATGACGGAACAATTAAAATTGCTTCTCCAGATGGAGCATCAATTCAAAAAGCATATGATATGATTCATTCTATCGTCGCAGAGCCAGAAGTCGGCAGCATATACACTGGTACGGTTGTAAAGCTGGTTGATTTTGGGGCATTCGTAAACTTTTTTGGCAAGCGAGATGGTCTAGTACATGTGAGCCAAATTGAAAATCGCCGGCTTAACCATCCATCTGATGTATTGAAAGAAGGTCAAGAAGTTAAAGTTAAACTAATGGGCTTTGATGATAGGGGTAAGGTGCGGTTATCAATGAAGGTTGTGGATCAGGATACCGGTGAAGAAGTAGTTGAAGATAAAAAAGAAAGCTAAACGTTATTATGTAGAACGCCATTTTAGAGTGGCGTTCTCTTAACTACTATTGAATTCATAAAGATTAAATTTGCTTTGTTAAATCAGCTAGTACCAAGCCCCGGGTATTTCTGTTTTATGTTAAACCAAATATCCCAGCAACTCTTCTTCAGTACAATCATCCATTCCGAAGCTTTTCATTTTTTGGATCGTAAGGACTATCAGAAGTTACAACAGCATCCCACAAAGCATTCTGAATTTTAACCTTCAGCTTTGTTCCCTCAATTGCGTAACTTGGCTTTACATAACCCATACCTATTGATTTTTCAAAAACAACTGAATAACCACCAGATGTTAATCTCCCAACTCTTTCAGTGCCATCTTCAGTGTAAAGCGCTTCTCGACCCCATGGGTCTGCATCCACTGGGCCATCTATAAGGAAGGTAACACACTTTGACCTTATGCCTATTTTTTCCATTTGCAACTTACCATTGAAGTCTTTTGACATATCCACAAAGCGTGGAAGATCTGCCTCAAGCGGCGTTGCATCCTTCGCTCCGGCACTCTGCAATAAGTCAAAAAGGTAATTCTGCATTTCGATTGGATGATGTAATTCCCAACCTAATTCACCAGTGTAAGAGACTCGAATTGCATTAATTGGACACATTTCTAATTCAAGTCTTTTAAAACTAAGCCAAGGAAAGCGGGCATTCGATAAAGCAGTATCTTGGTCTTCGTCCCTAACAAGTTGGGATAAGAAATCACGAGATTTAGGCCCTGCTACAGCGAAAACACCCCATTGCGATGTCACATCCTGTATTTCAATATACCCAAATTCGGGAGATTTATCTTGAGCACTCTTTATTAGGAAATCTGCATCATAGTCAGTCCAGGCACCAGCTGAAACAAGGTAAAACTCATCTTGCTTCAACCTTACTATTGTATATTCAGTTCTCGTTGTTCCAGCATCAGTCAAAGCATATGTTAAATTAATGCGACCAACTTTTGGCAGTTTGTTACAAGTAAACCAATCCAAAAAACTCGATGCTCCTGGACCTTTTACAATGTGCTTTGTAAAAGCTGTAGCATCAATTATTCCTACGCCACTCCTTATTGCTTTTGCCTCAGCAAGTGCATATTTCCACCAGCTCCCCCTTCGAAAGCTTCGTGACTGATGGTCAAAGTTTTCATCAGCACCAACAGGCCCAAAATAATTCGGACGTTCCCAACCATTCACCTGACCGAATTGTGCTCCTAATTTTTTCTGCCGATCATACGCGGGAGCAGTCCTTAATGGCCTACATGCTTCTCTTTCCTCATCAGGATGGTGCAAAATATAAACATGCTCATAGCATTCTTCATTCTTTCTTGCGGCATACTCAGTTGTCATCCACTTCCCGTAACGCTTAGCTCAATCATCATTTGTGCTAAATAATAACCTGTTCCACCAGCCGCCGTGATGCCAAAACTAAAGCCTTCGGCGAGCCAGAGGTTTCGCAGACCAGGCGCCGGACCAACAAGTGGGTTCCCATCGGGTGTGTAGCATATCGGACCGTTAAAATCATCCTTTAGGCCTACCTCTTCAGTAGAAGGTATTCTATGGATCATTGATAAATATTCTTGCTCAATGCGATCTAAATCTAGAGGGAATAGATCAGCTCTAAAACTATCTGGCACCCCATACTCGAATCTAGCAGGTGCATTTTTTTCATATGGTCCAAGTATCCAGCCACCTCGCTCTTCACGTACATACCATTTAGCGTCTGCATCCCTTAAAACTGGGTGTTCCGAATTACCTAGCTCCCTAAATTTAACTAATTCTTTATCTGGCTCAGTAACGATAAATTGATGCTCAACTGGTATTGCTGGAATTTTAATTCCTAATGAAGCTGCAGTCCTTTGCGCATGATTGCCTGTTGCAGTCACTACATGCTCAGCAGTAATTGTAATTTTTTCATTGCTTTGGACTAAGTTACCGCCCTTTTCAACCATTTTACTACAAATTATCTCCCACTCAGACCCCCTCCAATGATAAGAGTCAACCTGTAGTTTGCGCTCTATAAATACACCTCTTTGGCGAGCTCCTTTTGCCATGGCCATTGTAACGTCCGCAGGGTTTATATAACCATCTGTTGGATGATAAATAGCCCCAACTAAATCTTCTGTACGGACTAACGGCCAGCGATCCTTGATTTGGTTTGGCGTCATCCATTCAAATGGCACACCACAAGTTTCAGCTGTGGAAGCATATAACATATACTCGTCCATTCTGTGCTGACTTTGAGCCATGCGGAGATTTCCAACCACCGAAAAACCTGCATTCAACCCCGTTTCGGCTTCAAGCGTTTTATAAAATTCGACAGAATATTGATGAATATGCGTTGTTGCATAGGACATATTGAATAAAGGAAGGAGCCCTGCTGCATGCCATGTTGAGCCGGATGTCAATTCGTCCCGCTCTAATAGCATGACATCATTCCAGCCCCCTCTAGCTAGATGATAGGCAATAGATGTTCCGACAGCACCACCACCAACTACAACTGCTTTAACATTGGTTTTCATTATTCTCTCCTACCGATAATACTTCTCTAGCATTATCTTGTGTTAACACCGAACCCAGCCGACATTAAAAATCAAAAATACGACTTATGCCCTTTTATTGACAAATAGAATTACTATTAGCCCAGCATTTATTTTTAATGATATTAATTACTTAAACCTATGTAAAATAATCTGTATGTTAGTAGATAAACCTTTATCTAAATGCAGTTGATGCTTATAAGAATACTTTAAAGACTTGTATAAGAATCATACAGGATAACACTTTTAAAAAGGCGCGGGTTTATGGTTGGGTTATCAAGTATTATCGGTATTTTATCGCAGGATATGGCAATAGATTTGGGAACCGCGAACACACTAGTTTATGTAAAAGGCAGAGGTGTCATCTTATCCGAACCATCCGTTGTCGCCTACCATGTTAAGGATGGCGGAAAAAAAGTTTTAGCCGTAGGCGAAGATGCAAAATTAATGCTTGGGCGCACTCCAGGCAGTATTGAAGCCATACGCCCTATGAGAGAAGGCGTGATAGCGGATTTTGATGTTGCTGAAGAAATGATAAAACATTTCATAAGGAAAGTGCATAAGAGATCAACATTCTCTAAGCCAAAGGTTATTGTATGCGTACCACACGGGGCGACTCCTGTGGAAAAAAGAGCAATACGCCAATCAGTTCTTTCAGCGGGCGCAAGAAAAGCTGGGTTAATCGCAGAGCCAATCGCAGCAGCTATTGGTGCCGGCATGCCAATAACTGATCCAACGGGAAATATGGTTGTAGATGTAGGCGGAGGAACAACGGAAGTAGCAGTACTATCACTGGGTGACATAGTGTATGCTAGATCTATTCGTGTTGGTGGCGACAGGATGGATGAAAGTATTATAAATTATCTTCGAAGACACCACAATTTGTTGGTTGGGGAAAGCACGGCAGAGCGAATAAAAACATCAATTGGGACAGCGCGGGCTCCAGACGACGGAAGAGGTTCATCTATGATGATTAGAGGGCGTGACATTCTAAATGGTATTCCAAAAGAAATTGAAATAACGCAATTGCATATCGCAGAGGCATTAAGTGAACCTGTTCAACAAATTTGCGAAGCTGTAATGACAGCGCTAGAAACAACTCCACCTGATTTAGCAGCAGATATCGTAGATCGCGGTGTCATGCTTACTGGAGGCGGCGCATTACTTGGGGACTTGGACCTTGCACTTCGAGAAAGGACAGGACTTGCCGTTTCAATAGCTGATCAAAGTTTAAATTGTGTAGCTCTTGGGACTGGAAAAGCTTTGGAATTCGAAAAGCAACTACGACATGCAATAGATTACGATAGTTAAAACGAGTAAATTCACCTTTTGAGTAATGATAGACAAACGCAGACCGACTACTTTGCACCTCTCCGCAGGGCAATAACTGTTATTTTGCTTTTAGGTCTCTTCGGGCTTTTTATTTTATGGAGAATAGATAGTCCTCGAGTCGAAAAATTCAGGGCTTTGGTAATCGACACATTCGTACCTAGTTTTGAATGGATGTTGCGTCCAATGACATCAGTCGTAAAACTTGCGCAGGATTATCAGAGCTATGAAAAACTTTTAGAACAAAATAAAGAATTAAGAAGAGAACTACAACAAATGAAAAGCTGGAAAGAGGCAGCTTTGCAATTAGAACAAGAAAATGCGCGTTTACTGGATCTTAATCAGCTAAGAGTGGACAGCAAACTGACTCATGTTAGTGGTATCGTAATCGCAGACAGCGGATCGCCCTTTCGTCAATCAGTTTTACTAAATATCGGCTCAAGAGATGGTATACAAGATGGTTGGGCTGCGATGGATGGTTTAGGTTTGGTCGGTCGAATTTCAGGCGTAGGTTCGTCAACCAGTCGCGTTATTTTGCTGACAGACACTGCAAGTCAGATACCCGTTATCATTCAGCCTTCTGGACAACGCGCCATACTTATGGGCGACAATTCATTTGCCCCTCCCGTGGAATTTATCGAAAATGTTGACCTGGTTCGGCCTGGCGATAGAGTTGTTACATCGGGCAGAGGCGGTGTGCTTCCAGCAGGACTTCTGATTGGAACACTAGCCTTGGACCCTAATAATAGAATTAGAACCAGGTTAGCCGCTGACTATGAACGATTAGAGTTCCTGAAAGTACTGCGGGATTATGGTACAGAAGCAATTGATAGCTTTGGGAGTTTGGTAATCCGAAAAAAAACAGAAATTGATGTTTCCACCACTACAGAAACTTATGAGAAAGTAAATGAGAGCTCCAGTGAGTAACATTCCAAGCGAACGAATATGGATTTACCGTATTATTTTCGTAGCAATCGCTATTTTTCTTATTTTGACCAATTTGATGCCACTCCAAACGACACCTCAAAGCTGGCCTTGGCCGAATATTCTATTGTTAGTAATATTTTGCTGGTCATTGAGAGAGCCAAATTTTGTGCCAATTCCACTAATTATAGCTATCCTTCTTTTGCAAGACTTTTTGCAGCATCGCCCACCAGGATTATTTTCTGGAGCAAGCATTATCATACTAATTTGGATAAAGGCTTTTACAGCAAGGTCAGACGACAAATCATTCCTAGCTGAGTGGGTTCGAGTATCATTGGCGCTTGCTGCTATCTCATTAATCCACCATTTGGTGCTCTTAGTATCATTTGTAAATACAACAGAACTCAGAGTTTCCCTAATCCAAACGATATTAAATATATCTACATATCCTATTATTGTGCTGGTTTCTCATTATGTATTTCGTGTAAAAAGACCATATTTTACTAGAAGTGGGCGCGTAATCTAGAGATTTTAATATGTGGCATAAGTCAAATATAGTTTCATATCGACATTTTCGCACAGGACGGCGAGGCTTATTAATTGGTGGCCTTCAGCTTGGCTTTTGCGGATTATTGGCCTGGCGGATGCATCATCTTCAAATCGAGAAAGCAGAGAGCTTCAGACTCGTTGCAGATGAAAATAGGATAAACCTCAGACTGGTCCCAAACCAAAGAGGCGAAATATATGATAGAAATGGAGTTAAATTAGCAGGAAACGAAGCGAGCTACAGTGTTACTATGGTCGCTGAAGACGCAGGTGATATAGATGTAATTTTTGAGCGTTTGTCAAAACTAATAAATTTATCCCCTGAAGATATTGAGCGCTCTAAGGCCGAGCTAGAACGCAGTGCAAAATTTCTACCTGTAACAATCACTGATAGACTAGAAAGAGAGGATATTGAAAAAATTCATGCAAACGCCCCAATGTTACCAGGCATTAACCCAGAAATAGCCTTCTCGAGAACTTATCCGTTGGGTGAAATTTTTGCACATGTTGTTGGATACGTTGGCCCAGTAAGTAGCCGTGATTTAGAAATACGGGAAGACCCTGATCCGCTCTTAAAAATACCCAGGTTCCAGATTGGGAAGGTAGGAGTGGAAAGAGAATTAGAAGCCACTCTTCGCGGTAAAGCAGGAACAAAAAAGGTAGAAGTAAATGCCCTTGGTCGCGTGATGAGAGAATTAGAACGAAAAGAGGGATCTAAAGGCGCCAACTTAAAACTGACATTGGATACGAATTTGCAAGCATATGTGCGTGCAAGGTTGGGTACTGAAAGTGCTTCAGCGGTTGTGCTAGATTGTAAAACCGGGGAAATTTTAGCTATTTGTTCATCTCCTACTTATGATCCAAATAAATTTGTTCGTGGGATTTCGTTTGATGATTACGGTGCATTAAGAGATGATAACCATAGACCCTTAGCTTCAAAGACAGTACAGGATGCATACCCACCTGGATCTACATTTAAAATGGTCACAATTCTTGCAGCACTTGAGGCAGGTATTATAAATCATCGAGAAAAAATTAGATGCAATGGACACATAGAAGTCTCGAACCGAAAATTTCATTGTTGGAAACGTGATGGCCACGGCAACGTAGACTTAGTAAAATCTCTCAGAGAGAGTTGTGACGTTTACTATTATGAATTAGCCCAAAAGGTGGGAATTGAGAAAATTGCCGAGGTTGCTCGAATTCTAGGTTTAGGACAATCTTTCGATATCGAAATGTCCGCTGTCACATCAGGTATTGTACCAGATAAAATTTGGAAACAAAAAGCACGGTCCCGAGAATGGGTTGTTGGTGATACCGTTAACTCATCAATAGGTCAGGGATATGTGCTGTCATCTCCTTTACAGCTTGCAGTCATGATTGCCCGCATCGCAACAGGCAACGAAATTTTACCGAAATTGATCAAGTCAGTAAATGGAGTTGAGAAAGAGAAAATACCGGATCAGATAAATCTAAACGAAAACAACTTAAATCTTATAAGGAAAGCTCTTTTTGAAGTTACGAACCATAAAAGAGGTACGGCATACCACTCGAGAGTTTTGGATAAGAAAAGTCAAATTATAGGAAAATCTGGTACATCCCAGGTAAGAAACATTTCTGCAGTTGAAAGAACACAGGGTGTTTTGGACAACAAAGATCTTCCATGGGGACAACGTGACCATGCTTTGTTTGTAAATTATGCCCCATACGATGATCCAAAAATTGCAGTATCAATTGTCGTGGAACATGGCGGAAGTGGGTCGACTGTCGCAGCACCTATTGCTAGAGACATTACACTTCAAGCCATTTACCAAGGTACTCCTCCAATAACAGCATATCCGGTAGAAGATCGAGCTAGAATTTATGATCAGCAACGCGACTTGAAAAAATTAATGCCAAAAACGACAAAGTCATCGAAAGTCCAAGCATGAGCTACCTTGAATACCGGGTTAAAACAGTACCATCGGGCTGGAAGAAAGTTATATTTATTAACTGGGGCTTGATTGCTTTGATAATTGGCGCTGCATGTTCCGGGTTTGCAATGCTTTACTCAGTTGGTGGTAGTTGGGAACCATGGGCACTAGCTCATATACAAAGATTTTCAGTCGGCTTGTTCGTGATGTTTATAATCGCCATGACGCCGATTTGGATTTGGCGAAATATCTCTGTTCCAATATATATAGTAGCACTTTTGCTACTTTTACTCGTCGAGTTCTTAGGAAATACCGGAATGGGCGCTCAGAGGTGGATAAACTTAGGTTTCATCAACTTGCAACCATCAGAAGTGGCAAAAGTAGCATTAGTAATGTTAATGGCGGCTTACTATGACTGGCTTCCTACAGATAAAGTGTCGAAACCACTTTGGGTCTTAGTGCCGATAATTTTTATATCTGTACCTGTTTTGCTCGTTCTTCAACAACCTGATCTCGGCACTTCAATACTTTTACTTCTCTCGGGTGTAACACTAATGTTTCTTGCAGGTGTGCACTGGATTTATTTTGGGACAGTCATCGCACTAACAGGTGGCTTTGTTGTAGCACTTTTCAAAAGCCGAGGTACAGACTGGCAATTACTTCAAGACTACCAATTTTTAAGAATTGACACATTTTTAGACCCAGACAAAGACCCTTTAGGAGCAGGATATCATATTACCCAATCCAAAATTGCCTTGGGCTCGGGCGGCTGGACTGGGAGAGGTTTCATGGAGGGAACTCAGTCTCGCTTAAATTTTTTGCCCGAGAAGCATACAGACTTTATATTTACAACTATTGCTGAAGAGTTCGGTTTCATAGGAACAATTTCGATTTTAGCAATTTATGTAGGAATTATAATTTTTTGTTTGCACTCAGCATTGAGACACAAAGAAAGGTTTGCCTCACTATTATCCCTGGGCCTAACAGTAACATTTTTCTTATTCTTTGCAGTCAACATGTCTATGGTCATGGGCTTAGCACCCGTAGTGGGAGTTCCTTTACCTCTAATTAGTTATGGAGGATCTGCTATGTTAGTTCTGATGGGTGCATTTGGTTTAATTCAGTCGGCTCATGTCCACAGACCAAGAGGAAACATATGACGATCAAAATTTTATTTTCAGCAAATGAAGAGAATTGGAGACGTTATAAAGCACCACTGCAAGACGCACTTGATGACAAATCTTTAGATTACGAATTAGGAATAACTATCACACCAAGTGAAGTGGATTACATAATCTACGCTCCGACTAGCGTACCACTAGCTCGAATGGTCGATTCAGGTTTGACTGATGGAATGGTAGAATGGGTTACCGGGCACACGTTACGTCACCATCTTGGGATCGATAAACATATTCATGGCCAAGATGGTATATGGCGTTCGTATGTTCCACCATTAGCAAAAGACCGAATTATAACAATACTGGGATTGGGCACTCTCGGAACTGCATGCGGAATAGCTCTTGAAAGACTCGGCTTTAATGTTCGTGGATGGTCTAGGAGGGAGAAAAGAGTAGATGGCATCCTATGCTTTTATGGTGATGATCAAATCGATTCATCATTACTGGATGCCGACATTGTAGTGTTGCTCTTACCGGATACACCACTGACACAAAATATATTAAATCAACATACACTTAATCTTTTAAAAAGGGGTGCTTTTGTACTAAATCCAGGTCGTGGTCCGCTTATTGATGATGATGCTTTACTGGCGGCATTAGAAACTGGTCAAATTGAGCACGCCACATTAGATGTCTTCAGGATTGAGCCACTTCCTAAAAATCATCAGTATTGGTCGAATAATAAAGTTACAGTCATACCTCATAAAGCCTCTGAGACAAGACCAAAAACAGCGTCACAAGTCATCGCTATGAACATAGAAAGAGCAGAAAATGGTCAAGAGCTATTATATTTGGTAGATAGAGAGAATGGTTATTAACCAGGGCTAAATATAAACAAACGGTTGCCAAATCAGTATTTATGTTATTGTCTCTATCTTTTAAAAATTCACACGAACTTTATACAAATAATTAAGTCAAGTTTTATACGGTCAATATAAATGGTTCAAATTTTCTTAGTGCGCCATGGGCAGGCTAATTCTGAGGCTAAAGATGAAATATCTTACGACAAGCTGAGCTCATTAGGAAAAATGCAAGCCAGATGGCTGGGACAGTACTTTAAGAAAAATGAATTTACTTTTGATGTTTGCTTCAGTGGGACCCTACTACGTCAGAGAGATACTGCAGATTTATTGGAGCCTCATAATCAAAAAGAAATAATACGTGATCCAAGGTTAAATGAGATCCAATACTATACGTTATCCACACTGGTTGAAAAACAATTTGGCAAACAACCACCAAAGTCTGGTCTAGATTTTGAAGAACACTTTCAGTTTATTATGTCAAAATGGAAAGCCGCTGAAATAGTAAATGCACCCGAGTCTTATGTTGATTTTGTAGAAAGAGTATCCCAAGTTTCTGATGTTCTAAAAGACAGTGGCGACCGTGTACTAGTAGTTACTTCTGGCGGTATCATCACGAAAGTTCTTCAAAATTGTTTGGGTTTGAGTGATACCGCTATGATAAAGTTCCTGCTAGCTTCAATGAATACGGGAGTAACAACGCTTAATTACTCGAATGGTCAATTTAATGTAGAGCAAGTAAACGCTCTACCACATTTGGATCATTTTAGTAGGATTAAATCCCGAACATTTTTCTAATATTTTAAGGAATTACAATCTAAATGACGCACATTTTAGTAAGAGCAGAGTGTAGAGAAAACGAAAAAAGAGTTGGTATTACACCACTAGAGGCTGCGCACTTACTTAAAAAAGGAATTAAAGTTTCAGTAGAGGACAGTAACTCACGAATTATCCCTAGTTCAAAATATCGTGACGTAGGATGCGAGATTATCGAAGAAAAAAGTTGGCCAAACGCACCCCTGGAAACAATCATATTTGGTTTAAAGGAGCTACCAGATGAACCGTTTCCGCTTAAACATCGGCATATTATGTTTGGTCACGCATTTAAAGACCAACCAATGGCTGAGACTTTGTTAAAAAGATTCAAAGTTGGTGGCGGTACTTTGTACGATATTGAATACTTGGTAAGTCCTGCAGGCAAGAGGGTAGCTGCATTTGGATATTGGGCTGGATATGCGGGCGCAGCAGTAACAATATCATGCTGGGTTTCTCAAAAGTTAAAAAAAAGTTCAAAAGTTTTTGCTATCTACAATGATAAAGATAGCTTGGATGAACAAATAAGAAATGAACTAGAAAGTAGCAGACTGCTACCAAAAAGTGCGATTGTTATTGGAGCCCTTGGCCGAGTTGGTAGCGGCGTTATAGATCTCTGTGAAAAGATGAATATCAAGACAACAAAGTGGGATATAAAGGAGACCAAAGAAAAAGAGGCGTTCATTGATATCTTGAACCATGATTTGTTCTTCAACTGTGTTGTTGCAAATAAAGAAACACCAACCTTTATCTCAGAAGAAATAATTCAACAAAATCAAAACCTCAGCATAATAGGAGACATAGCTTGTGATCCTGGTAGTGAGCATAATCCAATTGCTTTATACGATTCTGTAACAACTTGGTCAGAGCCAGTAACTCGCGTGAGTGAAAAACCTATTTTAGATGTGATGGCAATTGATAACCTACCTTCACTTCTCCCTCTAGAAAGCTCTGTAGATTTTGCATCTCAGCTATTGCCAAGTTTATTGGAGTTAGACAAACTAAATCAGGGCGTTTGGTTAAGAGCACATCAAACTTATTTAGAAAATTTAAAGCGAGTATAAAATGACAGTTCATTGGTGTGGAGCAGGCTTATCGGCAATTCCAGGTCTAAGGAGACTAATAAAAAATGAATATGATGTAGTTGTCTGGAACAGAACAGTTGACAAGGCTAATGCTGCCGTTGGAGACATCACAAACAATATTAGAGTATTTGACAAAACCTCACTTCAAGATTGTTTAGAAGAAAACGATATTGTCGTATCCATGCTGCCAGCAGATTGGCATGTGCCTTTAGCTTCATTGGCAATTTTAAAAAAGGCTCACTTTGTTAGCTCATCCTATATAGCACCCGAGATGCGGATGCTTGATAGTGAATTCAAGAAAATAAATCGAGTTTGTATCAATGAGGTAGGTTTGGATCCTGGAATTGATCACTTAATGGCTCACAAACTGGTTAGTGATTATCGCCAATCCAAAGAATATAATATCAAAAATGAATTAAGCTTTCTCTCTTATTGTGGAGGTATTCCAAAATTCGAAAATGCGTTTAAATACAAATTTAGTTGGTCGCCATTAGGGGTATTAAAGGCACTAAAGTCACCATCTAAATCAATTCGTGATTTCAAAGAGTTTAACGTGGACCGCCCATGGAAGGCAATTTCATCGTACCAGGCCCCATTAGAAAAAGCAGAAACATTTGAAGTATATCCTAACCGAGATAGCCTGCCTTTTATCGAGGATTATAAATTTGAGCCCACTTGGCAAGTAAAAAACTTTGTGCGCGGAACTCTCCGTTTAAATGGGTGGAGCTCTGCATGGCAAGATATTTTTAATGAGATAGAGGGATTATCAGGAAAAACTGGTGATGATCGCTTGAAAGAAATTTCGGATCAATTGTGGAACGATAATGCCTACGAAAAAAACGAGCCAGACAGAGTAGTTTTATGTGTTTCACTCAAAGCGGAAATTGAAAACTCAGTGAAGTGGCACAAATCATTCGTTATGGATGCTTGGGGAGATGGTGGGGAAAGTGCTATGTCAAGGCTTGTGTCACAGCCAGTATCTCTTGCAGTTGAAGCAGTCATACAAAAAAAGCTTGAGGCAGGAGTTCAAGCTGCACCAAGCAATATAGATATAGTAGATAATTGGTTATCAATAATCGATGAGCTAGCCCAATACCTAAATATTATTCGTCATAATTGATACAAACAAAATAGATATCCTGTCTAACTGAAAATTTTAAAATATAGCCAGTCAGGAAAGTTTTTTATAATTTTACTTATTATTGAAAAAATACGTGGAAATGATGACTGAAAACGATTAGATCTCATATGCATTACTGAAAATTGTGCAGCTTCCTCTGGTGTCATAACGTATATTTTTTTATAGGGGTTTTTATCTGTAAGCCTAGTTTTAATGTATCCAGGGTTTAAAAGCTGAACATCAATATTGCTTTTTGAAAGATCTATTTTCAATGTTTCTGCAAGAGACATTAACCCAGCTTTTGAGGCACAATACCCTACTGATCCCGGCAAACCGCGGTAACCAGCAATACTCCCAGTCAATACAATATGACCAGACCCTTGTTTCATAAATTTAGGAACCAAGTGAGCCAAACACCTCATTGCTCCAACTAGGTTTACATCGACCATTTCCTCAGCTTTTTCTCGATCCCATGAAGAAGCGCTCATGTGCCAGTAAACTCCCGAAACATATATAAAACCATCTATAGTTCCAGGCAGTTTACTGTATGCGCTTCTGACACTGGACTCCTTTGTAACATCCATAGGTAAAACTAATGAATTGGATCCAAGTTCTTCAGATAATTCAATAAGTCTTTCTTCATTCCTGGCGGAAATAATAACTTTAGCGCCTACTTCAGCCAACTGGATTGCTAAAGCTCTCCCCAAGCCCTCGCTTGCACCAACTATCCAATAAGTCTTGTTCTGGAAGTCACGCATGAGAAATGAACCCCTCACCGCGAATAAATTTGAAAAGTAATACAATGGATATGCATTTCAGCATACAAGGTAAAACCGCATAACCGAACGTAAGAGCCAACAAAGCATTTTGAGAATTTGGGCCACTTGAATTAAACCCAACTAATCCGAGTAATGGTAACGCTCCTATTGCTGCAAAGGCTAAAGTTGCTTTTGACACAAAATTCCATAGGCTAAATCCAAGGTCCGGCTCTATTTTGCTACTTTCTATCTGACGAGCAAATAACACTGGCAATAAAGCTAGATCAGCACCCACAGTGGCGCCACTTAATAAACAAATTAAAGAGAATATTAGGATATCTCCCGCCGACAAGAATGAGGCCCCAAAAAATGAAAGAATGGACAAAGCCATTGAAACTCTCAAAATGTTAAAAATACCATGAATATCAGCTAATTTGGTCCAGAACGGCGTAGCTATTGCTGCCGCCAAAAAGAATAATATTAGAAATATTCCTGCCCAATCCGGAGCGTTTAAACGGCTCTCAACAAAGAAAAGAAAAAGAGTGGAGCTGAGAGCGACAGGACTTGAGTTGACCAGAGCAAGTACCAATAACTTTCTCAGTTGTAAATCTTTGACTGCACTAAGCAAGCGTAAGAAAGAATTAGTTTTACTTTCGAATTTATCAGCAGCAGGAAATTGAGGCCAAACGTATACGACGGCTGCCACAGCAATCACACAAAAAAATATTGCAAAGTATGCATATCCATCGTCTGCGAAAATAAGAAAGAAGGTAGGCAAAATCGCAGCTACACAAATTCCTAGCGTTGTTCCAACTTCACGCCATCTTGCCAAACGTATCTGGTCGTTTGCCCCCAGATTTATTAGACCCTGGGCGTAAGAACGAATATACGCAAAACTAAAACCAGTAAAAACCATAAAAAGTGATATAAAAAACCATAATGATGGCGATAATGGACTTTTTATTGCAAACAACATTATCATCCCAACGGACATTGCTGCTACAGCTAATGCTATTGGTAGAGCCCCAAAACGTGTAGTTTTGGAAGCGATAATACCCAGTAAAGGGTCTTGAAAAACATCAATAAGCCTTAATATGAACATTATTAAGCCCATGGTAAATAAGCTTATTCCGTATACATCGACAAAATACTTAGGCGCATGTATGTATACAGGAAGGCCAGCCATGCCAATTACGAAAGCAAGGCTTGAAAAGCGATGTGTGGCCTGCATCATTGACTAATATCAATTTTAGGAGGTTCTGGCCGACTTCGATAGCGTGCTCCCTTCCACCAGAGCTTTAGTGCTTGCCAATGAATTAACCCTAGTACTCTTCTAGATCCTAGAGGGCGAGAGATTACCGACTTTATTATTCCCAGGTTGGTTAATTTGCGCCTGGTACCAATAAGATTAGTTTTTATGCCACCATTGCGGTGATTTAGATCTATCCAAATGCCAATTTTATCCTGCCTAATGTCAAAGCGAAATTCGTATTGACCTTCAATCGGCTGAAACGGCGAAACATGAAAAATCTTCTGAGCGTTTAAACGATCTTTAGGACGAATTTCTGAGTGATCCTTATTGTAAGAAATATACCAATGCCTATCACCAAACGTATTTGTAACCTCTGAAATTACGGCTAATAGGCTGCCGTTTTTTTTATAACAAAGCCAAAAACTTACAGGATTGAATACGTGGCCTAGAATTCTAGGTTGAGCCAGCAAAAATATCTTCTCAACGCCTTTAAGGTCATAGCTCGCGAGAACCTCACGAACCCACTCACTACTCCTACCAGCACCTGGTGGACCACCATAATCACTGTCTACGATACCAAAAAAATTTCCAGAAGTCCTAGAAAAAAAAGCTGGTCCTCGCGCATTTTCGTCAAGATCAAGAAGTACAAATCCGACTTTATATTTGAAAGCGTTTTTTAGATCACCCAATCTTCCATGCCATGTGAAGCCATCTACGTAATCTACGTTGGTCATTGCGCTGCAATCTTAACGGATATTCTATCTGAAAACTTATCTACAACGTCTAACGCCGAAGCTAACCCATCTTCGTGGAAACCGTTCTTCATCCATGCTCCACAGAACCAAGTATTCCGCTGACCATTTTTTTCCGCAAGATCTTTCTGAGCTTCCAGTGCAGGTAAATCATAAACAGGATGCCGAAAAGTAACCTCATCATAAATTTTATAAGGATCAATTTTATTTTTTGAATTTAAGGTCACAAACATTGGATCGGCCTTAGGAATTGGTTGAAGAGAATTCATCCAGTAAGTTAAGCCTATTGGGCCCAATGACCGTTTATTATTCTCTGTGTATACCCAACTTGCCCAGCAGTTTTTACTCTTTGGCATGACGCTCTCATCATGATGTAAAACCGCCTGGTTAGACTGGTATTTTATAGCATCTAGTGCTTTAGATTCACGGTGATCTGCATCTACTAGCATTTTTAGGGTATCATCGCTGTGGGTCGCAAAAACGACGTGATCAAAATATTCGAAGTCACTTTTCTGACTTGAAATCTGAACCCCCAGCGGGCCGCGTTTGACTTCTTTAATTGACTCACCCAAACGCAGTGAAACATCCCGTTTCACTAGTTCTCGATTGAGTCGATCCACATATTGGACCGATCCACCCTTTACGGTGAACCATTGGTGTTGCCCGGTACGATTTAAAAGCGCATGATTTTCAAAGAAGCTAATCATCGAGTGAGCCGGAAAATCAAGTATTTTGTCCTTGGGTGTAGACCATATGGCGCCTGAAAAAGGCAGCAGATAGTAGTCCCTGAACCAGTTACCTGTACCCAATTTGTGCAAAAGTTCTCGTATTGTCATTGAATTGTCAGTTGCTAAAGCTGCTGCTTTTTTATTGAACTTCAGTATGTCCATTAACATCTTTAGATAATTAAAATTTTTGAGGTTTTTTGGCTGAGCAAATAAGGATTGAAAATTGCGTAATCCATATTCAATCTCACCCCCTCTAACTGATGCACCAAAACTCATGTTGCTTTGACAAATTGGAACATTTAACTCATCGAAAAGAGCCATTAGATGAGGATAATTTATTTTATTGAATACTATAAACCCTGTGTCTACAGGTTGGTCGCCACGTTTCCCAGCAAATACAGTTCTAGCATGGCCACCTAACCTGACTTCACTTTCGTATAATGATACTTTACCGAAATGGGACAGCTGATAAGCTGCCCCCATACCAGAGATGCCACCCCCTATAATTGCTATTCTCAGTGGGCTAGGCGTTGTAACAAAATTCATATTCTACTCCGGTAATTTATCTTTAACTACGAGTCCGGATACAATTTGGATGAAATAAAATTTTTTGATCCAAATCACAATTTTTAACGAATAACTAATAATGTTAAAATTATTTGACGATATCGAAAATCCTTACTCGCCATCTGGTGACAGGAGTGGTAGCATTTCAATGCACTCTACTGGTATGGGACAGCGGATATTGAGCGATAACAAAGGTCATGATTGGGAAGAGCTTCTGTTAATGGTTAGCAACGACAAAGATAGAGTTGCTTTTAGACAATTGTTTAACCACTTTGCTCCAAGAATAAAGTCATTTTTGATGAAAGCCGGAGCAGATCCGACAATGGCGGAAGAATGTAGCCAGGAAGCAATGGCAACCGTTTGGAATAAAGCACATCTTTTTGATCCAGCCAGAGCAAGTGCATCGACCTGGATATTTACAATTGCTAGGAATAAAAGGATCGACGCTATAAGAAAAATTCGCAGGCCTGAGCCTGATGAATTAACGTGGCCCGATGAAATCGAGCCGGCGCAAGAAGATGCTTTAGAACTTAAACAGCAATCCGAAATTTTAGCAGATGCAATTCAAAATTTGCCTGAAAAACAGCGCCAATTGGTTGAAAAAGCTTTTTTCAAAGAATTATCGCACAGCGAAATAGCATTAGAAACAGGATTGCCACTTGGCACAATTAAATCCAGAATTAGATTAGCCTTAGAGAGATTGCGTCATGCAATGGGATAAATATGAAAAACGATAGAAAAATTAAACACCATTTAAGCGAAGACTTATTGATGAGATATTCAAACGGGACACTGTGTGAAGCTTTCTCACTTGCAGTTGCTACCCATATTTCAATGTGTGATGACTGCAGAGCTGCATTAGAAAGTTATGAAGCCGTCGGTGGAGCATTGTTGGATGTATCTGAACCAGAAGAGATGAGTGACGATAGCTTTGAAAGCGTAATGGCATTAATTGAAAAAGAGCCAGCTCAAACATCACAGGTAACCGTGCGTCGTGAATCTGACATACCGTCAGCTCTGAGCGACTATATTGGTGGGTCGTTAAAAGATGTTAAATGGCGACCGATAGGGTTAGGCGTAAAGCAGTCTTTACTGAAAACATCTGGAAATTCGACAGCTAGATTGCTTTACATTCCTGCAGGAACTGCAGTACCCCACCACAGTCATAATGGAAATGAACTTACACTTGTGCTTAAAGGAGCTTTTGAAGACGAAGTCTCGCGGTTTGGTCCAGGGGATGTAGAAATGGCAGATGAAGATCTTGATCACCAACCAATCGCTGTGGAAGGTGAAGACTGTATTTGTTTGGCTGTTACAGATGCTCCATTGAAGTTCCAAACACTTGTACACAAATTAGTGCAGCCGTTTCTTAAGATTTAAGGCAAAGCCTACTTGTTCAACCACTTGTCTGTTACCAGCTATTATTCCGCTGGTTTTTTGTCTTTTAGTATTAAAAACGGGCGTTGATAAGCAGCGGTCTACTACAACGCCACCTGACTCATTGATTAAAAGTGAGCCAGCACATACATCCCATTCCCAAGAATCTCTCAATGTCATCATTGCGTGGTATCTACCCTGGGACACGCTAGCCATTCTATACGCAATCGAGGGGTTATGTTCTCGATTAAATTTTGGCTTTAAATTTGGCTTCCAGATTTTATCATCTTCGACGAGTTTAGCAGCAATTAAGTCGAACACACCAGATTTATTTAGCGCTTTTATATGAAGTCTCTCACCGTTTAACCATGACCCTCCACCAAGATAAGCAGAGAATAAAAGGTCTTGTTTTGGTACATATACAACTGCAGCACTCACTCTACCATTTTTTACGACAGAAAAAGAATGTGACCAGTTGTTACCACCTTTGATAAAATCTCTAGTTCCATCAATGGGATCAATTACAAAAGCACAATTTTTCTCATAATGAGGGATATCGCTGGTACTTTCTTCACATAACCAACCATAATCTGGCCTGGCCGAAGTTAAATATTTAAAAAGCATTCTATCTACTTCAATATCTGCCTCTGTAACTGGGCCGGCACCACCCTCTTTTTCCCAAACTTTAAGCTTTCTAAAGTCATAATTTTTGGCAAGTTCACCAGCTTTTCTGGCAGCAGTGATAAGAAGATTAAGATCAGGATCCCGCAAGCGTCATGCTCTCAACTAATATCGAAGGAACAACATACGAAAGATGTTTTTTAGCATCATTTCCCAATACAATTCCTTTGAGCATGTCTCTTAAATTTCCTGCAATTGTGATTTCACTTACTGGATAACAAATTTGACCATCCTCTACCCAAAACCCAGATGCGCCCCGGGAGTAATCACCAGTATTGGCGTTAATTGTCGAGCCAATTAAGGACGTCACAAGCAGACCAGTACCCATCTCCTTCAATAAATTATCATGGGGATCTTCACTAGAACTGAGCTCAATATTCCAATTTGTTGGTGACGGATTGGAACTAACACCCCTTCCAGCGTTTGCAGTTGGCTTCATGCCTAATTTGCGTGAACTGGCCAGATCCAATGTCCACTCGTTCAAAATACCGTTACTCACAATCTCACGCTTCTTTGTTGCTAAACCCTCAGAGTCATATAATCTAGAAGCCCCACACCTTAATCTATGCGGGTCTTCAACCAATCTACATGTTTTAGGCAACACTTGTTTGCCCAATGAGTCTTTTAGCCAACTTGATCCTCTGGCGATTGCTGCACCATTTATAGCACTAAGAAAATGGCTAACCAGACCTGATGAGATACGTTCATCATATAGTACGGGATAGTTACCAGTAGTCGGTCGTCTGGGTTGCAAACGCTCTACTGCTCGTAATCCAGCAGTTCTACCAATTTCCTCAGGTGACCTTAAATCAGATTGATAAACTCGGGTGTCCGCATCATAATCACGTTCCATATCTGAGCCTTCACCGGCAATCGCAACGCAGGAAACCGAGTGGCTTGATCTTTCATAGTTAGCAGTAAAACCATTACTGGCAGCCATAAAAACAGAATATTTTCCATAAGATGCTGAAGCATCTGACACCTTAGAAACTCCACTCACTTGCAGGGCAGAGGCTTCCGCTCTTTCAGCCTCTTCCTGTAATTTAGATGGAGATGGTTCAGGCGCAGGGTCACAAATCTCCAAGCCAAACAAATCTGTCTCTTTAGTCAATTGATCAACATTTGCCAAACCTGCATATTTGTCCTCGGGAGCATCCTTTGCCATGGCAATTGCACGTTCAACCATCAGCTGAAGCGTATCCTCAGATATATCTGAGGATGAGACGATTGCTTGCCTTTTCGAGACCAACACACGTAGACCCACCTCTGTACCTTCGGCTCTATCAGCATTTTCCAAAGCCCCTTGTCGAACATCAACATTTAGAGATTGGCCTTTTGTAGCTATAACATCTGCCTCATCTGCCCCCATCAATTTAGCTTGGTCAAGCAATTTCTGAGTAACAAAATCAAGAGTATCATTAGTCATTTTAATCATACCGCCATGTAGGGTTGGAGTGCTTTAATAACAAAGCTAGAGTTACCTAAGCCTTTGTCCATTAGCTAATACTTGACCAAGACTATTAAACTCGATTTTTGAGGTTAACTCGTCGTCACCCGTTGGTATGGCAAACATACTTAGCATCATTCGAGCTCCCATTCCTGTATCAGGGTCAATAAACCCACTGTTTATAAATTTATCAACTAACGCATTGACACCAGACAAAACAAACTCGGCTGATCCAACTGGCTTAGGGTATCCATCGTAGGTAATGAGATCCTCATTATCTAAAGTTAACTTTCCCTGTCCTCGTAAAGACGTGCCCATGATAGAAAGATCTAACTTTTCAAGATGGATTTCCTCAACTTCAAGAGGAATTTGACTTGAGTAATTCTCTTCATAAAAGTCAGTACTCAATTCTGTTAGATTTTCAAACAAGTTAGCTTTACCAGATAAAAAAATCTTAGCATTTATTGGACCATTTGAAAGTCTATTACTCGGATCGAATAGCCCCCATAAATCTTGTGCAATAAGCAAATCAGAAATACCAAGTCTTACACCAAAATTCTGTGGCTTATCTTTATTTATCAGCGGCAAAGTAATTCCATAATTGGCATTTTTAACAGATATATCTATCGGAATTGGCAATACAGATGCGCTCAACTTAAGAAGTCCGTTTGAGAAATATGCATCAAAAATAAGGCCATCCTCTGTAAGGCTACTACTAACATTAGACTTCTCCGATGCCAATCTACCCTTTAAACTCCCGTCTGGGCTTGAAAGATCGAACTCAACAGAGCCCTTTCCAACACTGTAAGAGCCTAAAGCATTGTAACCATTTTCTAATAGAAGTTGTAAATTTGCGGAATTGGATGATACTGAATTATCTTGTCTTGAAACAACTAGTATATCTTCTAGTTGATAATTTATCAGTCCTGTCGTTTGCTCATCTGGTATATCAAAGTTTAAGAATAATTTTACAAAATCTGCTTTAAATGAACTTTTTGGATTATTTTGCTTTGTTCCCGCAAACGCTTGAGTTGAATTTAAACCATCTAAAGTTATCCGCGCTTCAAATAGTTCATTGCCTTGATATCCTGATGACAACTCGTATTCGTTTAATTCAACACCCAAGAGTGAAGAACTTATCTGGAAATCGGGTGCTCCAACTTTTCCACTTATGATCATATTTGTATTGTCGCTGAGAGGGTTGATAACAAAGGATGAAACCCCATTACCTTCATATACTTTTATCGTTATTTCTTGATCATAATCAGGCCGAATTTCCACCGACCCGTCACTTCTTTCTAAAAGCGCAATATCTACTAACTCAATTTCTAACCTTTCAAACTCGTTATTTTCTGAAGCTTTGTTAATTAAAGAAAATTCTTCAATATCAATGCCTTCTGCACTTTGGTTTATTATAGCAGAAATTTTAAATCCGTTTTCTGATGCGATTTGCTTTATCTCATCCCAAACAATTGTTGCAGTCATTTGTGCATAAGTTTGAGAGTAGGCAAACGTACAGATTACGAAAACTATACCAGTGAAAAGCTTCTTAGATATCATCATATTTCTCATAAAAACATATGCTTTAATCTGGGGTTTGCTTAGTCTATCGTCAACCCAGATACGTGTAATTAGAAAACAAATTGGCCAAAAAATGAACTTAAGTGGGAAAATTGTAATAATGACTGGCGCAAGCCGCGGTATTGGCGCTGCTAGCGCAAAAGAGTTTGCCCAAAAGGGAGCAATTGTCATATTAGCAGCGCAAGATGAACAAAAACTGGCGCGTGTTGCGCGCGAGGTTGGATCTGCTGCAAGAGTACATGTTCTGAATATTGCTAAACCCGAGCAAGTAGAAAAAATGATTTCGCAGACATTAAATGAGTTTGGGAAAATTGATATAGTTGTTAATAACGCAGGAAGAATAAAGCCAATCCAAAGACTTGTGGATATCAAGATCGAAGATTGGAACAATATCATAGATGTGAACTTAAAAGGCGTTTTTTACGGTTTCAAATTAGCAATTCCCTCCATGTTAAAGAGCGGTGGTGGAACCTTCCTTACTTTGAGTTCTGGCGCCGCTCATAATCCATTAGAAGCGTGGAGCCACTACTGCGCATCTAAAGCGGCTGTGAACATGCTAATTCGCTGCGTGGACTTAGAGTATCGCCAATGTGGTATTCGCTCGATTGGCTTATCACCAGGAACAGTTGCTACAAACATGCAGCGAGAGATAAAAAAAAGCAAAATTAATCAGGTTAGCCAGTTAGAGTGGTCAGCGCATATTGATCCCAAGTGGCCCGCGAAAGCGTTGGTTTGGTTAGCGTCTTATCCTGGAAATGAATATTTGGGAAAAGAGGTTAGTCTGCGAGACGAAGCTATAAGACAACAAATAGGTATGGTATGATAACCTCACACTTAAGGGACGATATACGGTACATTACTATTGATCGTACGTCGAAAGCCAACGCAATAACAGCGAATATGCTTGATGAAATGATCGAAATAGCGGGCGTTTCAAATGAAAATAAGGCCCTAATTATTACAGGATCGGGTAAAGTTTTTAGTGCCGGTGCAGACCTAGATGAAGTGAAAAAAAAAGATTTAGCAACCTCACCTAAATGGGAACTTTTATCTGATACGATACACCGGCTGCCATGTGTGACTATTGCGGCAATAAACGGTACGGTTGCAGGCGGAGCTATGGGAATGGTATTGGCCTGTGATATACGGATCAGTGTCCCAGAAGCCTATTTCTTCTATCCGGTTGTGAAATTGGGCTACTTACCCCAACCTAGTGATGCGTTGCGTTTGAGCAAAATCTGCGGCTCTTCTAGAGCTAAATTTATACTTTTAGCAGGCCAAAAACTTACTTGCAAAACAGCCTATGAGTTTGGGCTAGTTGATGAGATAGTCGCTGGGAATAATATATTATCCAGAATTGATGAATTGTGTTTAGGCATATCAAATTCAAAAAAGAGCCAAATATCGGCGATTAAAGAAATGATACCATAGTTACTTTTTTTTTCGCACCCGCGATTTTGACAAAAATTCTGGTGGCCTTTTTTTTACCCATGAAATAAATTTTGCTAGCCTAGGGTGCGTTTTCAAAACCTCTATATTGTTATAAGTTCGCGCGAGTTCAGCCTCAGACAGAGTTATGTGAATTTCCTTGTGGCATATGTGGTGAAGGGTAACGGTAGGACCATTTTTGCCTCCCTTCGACTTGGGAATTAAGTGATGCACACTTTGGGGGGCATCAAGAGGGATAGGCCGGTTACATAATCCACATATAATCATAACA
>LUQC01000023.1 GCA_001627925.1 Rhodobacteraceae bacterium REDSEA-S34_B6
TAAAAGCAGTTTGGCATAGGGGTGCAGTAGACGCAGACGGCAAAACTGGTGATGGAGCCGGTATTCATGTGCAAATTCCAGTCTCTTTCTTCTATGATCAAATAGAACGAACAGGGCATAAGCCTCGAAAAGATGAATTAATGGCTGTTGGTCAGGTATTTCTTCCAAGGGCTGATTTTAGTGCACAGGAAACGTGTCGTTCAATTGTTGAAACTGAGGTATTAAGAATGGGATACTACATCTACGGATGGCGCCATGTTCCTGTGAAAACTGATTGTCTTGGTGAAAAAGCGAATGCAACCCGACCAGAGATTGAGCAAATCCTGATTTCTAACTCTAAAGGCGTTGACCAAGACACCTTTGAGCGAGAGCTTTATGTAATAAGGCGCCGCATTGAAAAGTCAGCTTCTCAGGCAGGCGTTTCCCAATTATACCTTGCGTCACTTTCATGTCGCTCGATTATTTACAAGGGGATGATGCTGGCAGAACAGGTCGCTGTTTTTTATCCCGATTTATGTGATGAACGATTTACTTCTACCTTTGCTATATATCATCAGAGATATTCTACTAATACTTTTCCGCAGTGGTGGCTCGCACAACCCTTTCGTATGTTAGCTCATAATGGTGAGATAAATACTCTAAAAGGCAACGTGAATTGGATGAAAAGTCATGAAATAAGAATGGCATCCTCAGCCTTTGGTGAAATGGCAGATGATATCAAACCAATAATACCGGGAGGCTCATCCGACTCAGCCGCGTTGGATGCGGTATTTGAAGCTCTGGTAAGGGCCGGCAGAAGTGCCCCGATGGCAAAGACAATGTTGATCCCTGAAAGCTGGTCAAAACAGGCAAAAGAACTTCCACAATCATGGCGAGATATGTACTCGTATTGCAATTCGGTCATGGAGCCGTGGGATGGACCTGCGGCTCTTGCAATGACTGATGGGCGCTGGGTATGTGCTGGATTAGATCGTAATGGCTTGCGTCCCATGCGATATGTAATAACAGGCGATGATTTATTAATAGCAGGTTCAGAAGTTGGAATGGTTCCTATTAATGAAGCTAATTGTGCTGAAAAGGGTGCGCTTGGACCTGGACAATTACTTGCGGTAGATTTGGCAGCTGGAAAATTATACCACGATGAGGAAATTAAGAATAAACTTGCAGAGGCTCATCCTTTTAGTGAATGGACCGCTAAAATAAAAGAACTAGACAACAAACTATCTGGTGTTCAAGAGAAGCAAATCTATTTTGGAGAAGATCTGCGCAAAAGACAGATAGCTGCTGGGTATACTATTGAAGAAATTGAGCAAATCTTAGTTCCAATGGCAGAAGATGGTAAAGAAACCCTAGCGTCAATGGGCGATGATACTCCATCTGCGGTTTTGTCGGAAAGATATAGGCCATTATCACATTACTTTCGGCAAAATTTTTCTCAGGTTACGAACCCCCCAATAGATTCATTGCGTGAATTTAGAGTTATGTCTCTAAAAACCCGTTTTGGAAATTTACGAAATGTCCTTGATGAAGGGAGTAATCAATCAGAGATTTTAGCTCTGGAAAGCCCATTTGTGGGGAACTCTCAGTGGGAAGAATTAATAAAGAATTTCAAGTCAGAGGTGACCAAATTAGATTGTACTTTTGAAAAAGGTACTGAAAAGGAGGCCCTCCAAGCTCAATTATATCGAATTAGGACAGAAGCAGAGGACGCGGTTCGTTCAGGTGCGGGCCATATTGTTCTTACTGACCAGAATATCAACGAAAACAGAGTAGCAATGCCAATGATTCTTGCGACTTCTGCTGTTCATAGTCATTTAACAAGAAAAGGTTTAAGAACTTTCTGCTCTTTAAATGTTAGGTCCTCTGAATGCCTTGATCCGCATTATTTTGCAGTTTTAATTGGTGCTGGGGCTTCTGTTGTAAATGCTTATTTGGCAGAAGATACATTAGCAGATCGTATTGATAAAGGTTTGTTGAATGGGCCGTTAACTGAGGTAATTGCTCGATATCGAGAAGCAATAGATCAGGGCCTGTTAAAAATAATGTCTAAAATGGGGATTTCTGTAATATCCTCTTATCGCGGTGGTTTAAATTTTGAAGCGGTTGGTTTGTCTCGTGCGATGTGCGCCGAGTATTTTCCGGGTCTCATAAGTCGTATATCTGGCATTGGTGTTAGTGGTATCCAGCAAAAATCTGAAGAGATTCACAATCTAGCTTATCGGTCTAATTCTGCGTTTTTGCCTGTCGGTGGTTTTTACAAATCGAGAAAATCGGGAGAAACCCATGCGTGGGAGGCGCAGACAATGCATTTAATGCAAGCTGCATGCAATAACGCAAGTTATGATCTGTGGAGACAATATTCAAACCGCATAAAATCTAATCCTCCTATTCATCTGCGAGACTTGTTAGACATAAAACCAATTGGACCAGCAGTATCCATCGATGAAGTGGAGAGTATTACTTCGATACGCAAAAGGTTTGTGACTCCTGGGATGTCACTTGGAGCGCTCAGTCCTGAGGCACATAAAACTTTGAATGTTGCAATGAACCGGATAGGTGCCAAGTCTGACTCTGGCGAGGGAGGCGAAGATCCCGCACATTTTACTCCCGAAGCTAACGGCGACAATCCCTCAGCAAAAATAAAGCAAGTTGCTTCCGGAAGATTTGGTGTTACAGCCGAATATTTGAACCAATGTGAGGAATTAGAAATAAAAGTTGCTCAGGGTGCAAAGCCGGGAGAAGGCGGTCAACTTCCGGGGATGAAAGTTACGGATCTTATTGCGCGTTTGAGACATTCGACAAAAGGCGTAACTTTAATCTCGCCACCGCCACATCACGATATTTATTCGATAGAGGATTTAGCACAACTAATTTATGACCTTAAACAAATTAATCCGAGATGTAAGGTGACTGTAAAATTAGTTGCATCTTCTGGAGTCGGCACAATCGCAGCCGGCGTGGCTAAAGCAGAGGCAGATGTTATTCTGATATCTGGGCATAATGGAGGTACAGGTGCTTCTCCAGCTACGTCAATCAAATTTGCGGGCTTGCCTTGGGAAATGGGGTTAACGGAGGCGCATCAAGTTCTTTCTATGAATAATCTTAGAGAGAGAATAACCTTGCGAACTGATGGAGGATTAAGAACAGGCCGTGATATTGTTATGGCCGCCATGATGGGCGCTGAGGAGTTTGGAATTGGTACCGCAGCACTTATCGCTATGGGCTGCATCATGGTGAGACAGTGTCAATCTAATACTTGTCCTGTTGGTGTATGTACGCAAGATGAGCAATTAAGAGAAAAGTTTAGTGGGAATGCTGACAAAGTTGTGAATTTGATTACGTTCTATGCTCAGGAAGTTCGGGAAATTCTTGCTGATATAGGGGCTCGATCAATTGATGAAGTTCTCGGGCGTGCGGATCTATTGTCTCAGGTAAGCAGGGGAGCGGATCACCTTGATGATTTAGACTTAAACCCACTTTTAATTTCGGTAGATGGTGCTGATCGAATAAATTATAATAGGGACCGTGAGCGTAATAGTGTGCCTGACACGTTAGATAAAGAAATAGTCCGTGATGCGGCACGTTTCTTAAATGATGGTGAAAAGATGCAATTGTCATATGCAGTTCAGAACACGCATAGAACCGTTGGCACTAGAACGTCGAGTCACATAGTTCAGAATTTTGGTATGCGTAATAGCCTTCAACCAGATCATTTAACGGTGAAATTAAAGGGTTCAGCCGGGCAATCTCTGGGAGCGTTTGCTGCTCCGGGCTTGAAAATAGAAGTTTCTGGTGATGCTAATGACTACGTGGGTAAGGGCTTATCAGGAGGTATCATTGTCGTAAGACCACCTATGGCCAGCCCACTCAAAGCCAGTGACAATACTATTATTGGAAATACGGTTTTATACGGAGCTACCGATGGTCTTTTGTTCGCCGCCGGAAGGGCGGGGGAACGTTTTGCAGTTCGGAACTCTGGAGCAAAAGTTGTTGTGGAAGGCTGTGGGTCGAATGGTTGTGAATACATGACGGGAGGTGTAGCAGTTGTTCTAGGAACAATTGGTGCAAACTTTGGTGCTGGTATGACTGGTGGTATGGCTTATATTTATGATCCGAATGAAACTGCAATTGAATTGTTGAATATGGACTCCCTGGTAACGTGTATAGTTGGGGTTTCTTTCTGGGAAGAACAACTATATGCGTTGATTCAAATGCATTATAAGGAAACGTCGAGCCAACAGGCGGAAGAAATATTGCAGGATTGGGATACTGAAAAATCCAAGTTTTTGCAGATTTGTCCAAAGGAGATGCTAGATAAATTATCTCATCCATTATCCTCTGAGAGTGATGCTATTCCGGCAGAATGAACTGGGCACCCTATTAGTTTTGTAAAGATTTAACCTCTATATCACCCTCGTTTTGGCTTTGAATAGCAAGAGCAGCGGCATGGGCAGCAGCAGCTGTCGTGAAGTAGGGTATCTTGTCATATAGCGCGACAGATCGTATCTCGCGACTATCTTTTACGGCCTGTAATCCTTCGGTGGTATTCATTACCAAATCTATTTCACCATTTTTCATTGTGTCTACAATATTAGGCCGTCCTTCATATACTTTATTTACTTGTTTGCATGATATATTTTTTTCTTTAAGAAAAGCGGACGTTCCCCTTGTTGCAATTATATTGAAACCCAACTTGATGAGCCTTTGAGCAGTCTCCGCAAGGTTATCATTTTTATCCTTGTCCTTAATTGAGAAAAAAACACATCCTGTTCTTGGAAGTTTCATGCCTGCTCCGATTTGAGCTTTTAAAAATGCCCTACCAAAGTCACGATCCCATCCCATTACCTCTCCTGTAGATCGCATCTCTGGTCCTAGGATAGTATCTACTCCTGGAAATCGCGCAAATGGCATTACGGCTTCTTTTACACTAAACCAAGGTAACATGGGGCTCGCTAGACTCATAGGATCTGCCAGTGGTATTGTTTCTCCATATGAGACTGATCCATAGCTTTCCCTCTTTTCAAAGCTATTTAATTTCTCGCCAGCCATCACTCTTGCTGCTATAGAGGCTATTGCACTGTCTGTTGCTTTTGCAACAAAAGGTACAGTACGTGAAGCACGAGGATTAACCTCAATTATGTATATCTGGTCGTTTTTGACTGCAAACTGTACATTCATCAGACCAACCACATTTAATGCTTTAGCCAGTTTCTCAGTTTGAATTGTTAACTCATCTATTATTTTGCTATTCAGTGAGTAGGGAGGCAGAGAGCAAGCACTATCACCCGAATGCACGCCAGCTTCTTCTATGTGCTGCATAATACCGGCTACGTGAACATTATCTCCATCAGATATTGCATCTACGTCGCATTCAATTGCCCCTTCCAAATAATTATCTAAAAGGACTGGGCTGTCCCCAGATACAACTACTGCTTCTGAAATATATCTTTTCAAGCTATCTAAATCATGCACTATTTCCATAGCTCGACCACCTAGTACGTATGAGGGCCGTATTACTAATGGAAAACCTATTCTTTCGGCAATTTGGAGTGCTTGTGCATCAGAATTAGCGATCCCATTATTCGGTTGACTTAAACTTAAATCGTTTACTAATTTTTGAAATCGTTCCCGGTCTTCTGCGAGATCGATTGCATCTGGGCTTGTTCCTAAAATAGGTATCCCCTCGGTTTCCAATGCATTTGCTAATTTTAATGGGGTTTGCCCGCCAAACTGAACAATCACACCAATTAAATGTCCATTTTTCTGTTCTTTTGTCAGTATTTCTAGAACGTGCTCTAGAGTCAGGGGTTCAAAATATAACCTGTCAGAAGTGTCATAGTCCGTAGAAACAGTTTCGGGGTTGCAATTGATCATAATAGTTTCAAAGTCTGCGTCAGCAAGAGCATAACAAGCGTGACAACAGCAATAGTCAAATTCGATTCCTTGGCCTATCCTATTTGGACCACCACCTAAAATTATTATTTTCTTTCGATTAGATGGCTCTGCTTCACACTCAACGTCTCCCATCATAGGAGCCTCATAGGTTGAATACATATATGGAGTTTGAGCTTCGAATTCAGCCGCACATGTGTCTATTCTCTTGAATACAGCATTTACTCCAGCCATCTTTCTGTTCTGGCGAACGTTTTGTTCAGTTTTCCCGCTCAATTTGGCCAGCCGTGCATCACTAAAGCCCATGCTTTTAAGTTGCCTTAGTTTATTTTCGTCACTAGGAAGACCATTTTTATGAACCTGAACTTCCATTTCAATAATTTCCCGTATTCTTTCGAGAAACCAGATATCATACATTGTTACTTCGTGAATTTCCGAATTAGAAAGCCCAAAGCGCATTGCTTGAGCAATTATTCTAATTCTATCCGGAGTTTGTTCACTCAGCGCCTTAATGATAGCGCTTTTTTCAGGTGCATCAGGTATGTCAATCTCATCAAAACCTGAAAGCCCAGTTTCTAGTGAGCATAATGCTTTTTGCAATGACTCATGAAACGACCTACCGATCGCCATGACTTCGCCAACTGATTTCATTGCAGTGGTTAAATTTGGCTTTGCCCCGGGAAATTTTTCGAAAGCAAATCTTGGTATTTTCGTTACTACGTAATCAATGGATGGTTCAAACGAAGCTGGTGTAACCTTGGTGATATCGTTTTCTAATTCGTCCAAAGTGTAACCAATGGCGAGTTTTGCCGCTATTTTGGCTATTGGAAATCCAGTAGCTTTAGATGCTAAAGCGGAAGATCTAGATACCCGTGGGTTCATTTCGATGACGACCATGCGGCCATCAGACGGATTCACCGCCCACTGCACATTTGATCCACCTGTTTCTACGCCAATTTCCCTCAGAACACCTATAGATGCAGTACGCATCATCTGGTATTCTTTGTCCGTCAAAGTTAATGCTGGTGCAACAGTGATAGAGTCTCCAGTGTGAACTCCCATCGGATCAACATTTTCAATTGAGCACACAATTATGGCGTTGTCCTTGACGTCCCGAACAACCTCCATTTCAAATTCCTTCCAACCAAGAAGACTTTCATCAATCAGAATTTGGTTTACTGGCGACGCATCCATCCCAGATTTGCAAAAATGCTCATAGTCTTCGAGATTATATGCTACTCCTCCGCCCGTTCCCCCTAATGTATATGCAGGTCGAATAATTGCTGGTAGGCCAATATCTTTTAAAGCTTCTAAAGATAGCCTAACGCCCTCCGCTAAATCTGTCTTGCCATCTTCCAACGAGGGAGCTGTAACAACAGCAGCCTTCGGGTTTTCTAACCCCAGTCGTTCCATCGCCTCTCTGAATAGAGCACGATCTTCTGCCATTTCGATTGCTTCTCTTTTCGCACCAATCATTTCAACATTAAATTTCTTAAGAACACCCATATCTTCTAATTGTAATGCGGTGTTCAACCCGGTTTGCCCCCCCATTGTAGGCAACAGAGCGTCAGGACGTTCCCGCTCAATAATTTTTGCGACAATTGATGGTTCAATTGGCTCAATGTATGTTGCATCAGCCAAACCGGGATCTGTCATTATTGTGGCGGGGTTAGAGTTTACTAGTACTATTCGGTAACCTTCTTCTTTTAGTGCTTTACACGCCTGCGCACCGGAATAATCGAATTCGCAAGCTTGCCCAATCACTATGGGGCCAGCTCCAATAATCATTATAGACGAAATATCCGTTCTCTTAGGCATATTTTTGACTCTCGATCAGCAGTAGTTTGGGCAACCACGTATGGAAATCACGCAAATTGTTTCGCGTTATAATGATACTTCCAAAGTCCGCAAGAGAAATCGCAGCAATTTGTATTTCATTACCAACGAATATTTGTCGATGACATAAATTTAAACAAAATAAAATACAAACAGACGCCAATTTAATATGATTTGGCCTATAACTCTTGACATCTTAGTCTCAAACTTGTGTATCCACGCGAGTTATTATTTTTCTTTGGAAGGCTATATGATGCATAACTATCGAAGCCATACATGTGCAGATCTAAAAATAGAAGATGTTGGAAGCAATGTACGCCTTTCGGGATGGGTCCATCGAGTTCGAGATCATGGTGGGGTCCTGTTCATAGATCTACGTGATCACTATGGTGTAACACAAGTTCTGTGCGATCCAGATAGTCCAGTTTTTAGCCAAGTAGAAAATGTACGATCGGAGTGGTGTATCCGTATTGACGGGGAAGTTAAAGCCCGCGATCCAGAATTAATAAATACTAAAATTTCCACAGGTGGAATTGAGGTATTTATAAGAGATATTGAAGTGCTCGGAGCATCAGCTGAATTGCCTTTAATGGTTTTTGGTGATCAAGAGTATCCTGAGGAGACAAGGCTTCGTTACAGATACTTGGACTTGCGCCGTGAAGTAATGCAGGAGAATATAAAATTACGTGCAGATGTAATTGCTTCTATCCGTCGGAAAATGTGGGATATTGGTTTCAGGGAATATCAAACGCCAATTATCACAGCTTCATCACCAGAAGGTGCAAGAGATTTTTTAGTTCCTTCTCGTCTGCATGAAGGAAAGTTCTATGCGCTCCCACAAGCTCCACAGCAATTCAAACAATTAATTATGGTATCTGGATTTGATAAATATTTTCAGATAGCGCCTTGTTTTCGTGATGAAGATCCTAGGGCTGATCGTAGTCCAACTGATTTTTATCAATTAGATATGGAAATGTCTTTTGTTACCCAGCAGGATGTATTTGATACAATATCACCGATAATTGCAGATATTTTTAAGGAGTTTGGCGGAGGAAAAGTAGTTGATGCACCCGCAAATTGGGAAATAATCTCATATAGAGATTCTGCTATTAGTTATGGAACTGATAAGCCAGATCTACGAAATCCAATCAAAATGCAAAATGTCTCTGAGCATTTTAGAAATTCGGGGTTTGCGATTTTTTCGAATATTTTGGAAAAAGATGGAACAGAAATCAGAGCAATTCCTGCACCGGGTGGGGGATCTCGAAAGTTTTGTGATCGAATGAACTCTTTTGCTCAAAAAGAGGGCTTGCCTGGGATGGGGTATATATTCTGGCGAGATAATGCTGGTCATATGGAATCTGCTGGTCCACTTGCGAAAAACATTGGTCCTGAAAGGACCGAGGCAATTCGAGAGCAATTGGGCTTGAGTGTAGGAGATGCTGCATTTTTTCTAGGTGGTACGCCAAAATCTTTTGAAAGAGTTGCTGGGAAAGCGCGCAATGTAATTGGTGATGAGCTAAATTTAATAGATAAAAATAGATTTGCATTCGCCTGGATAGTTGATTTCCCAATCTTTGAGAAAGATGATGAAACAGGAAAAATTGATTTTGAACATAACCCATTTTCAATGCCACAAGGTGGATTAGACGCCTTAAATGGTGATCCTTTAAGTGTTTTAGGATATCAATATGATTTGGCTTGTAACGGTTTTGAACTTGTATCTGGGGCTATTAGAAATCATCAGCCAGACTTAATGTTCAAGGCTTTTGAAATCGCTGGCTATGGAGAAGATGAGGTAAGGAGAAGATTTGGTGGAATGGTCAATGCTTTTCAATTTGGAGCACCGCCCCATGGAGGGTGCGCTGCAGGTATTGATAGAATAGTAATGCTTTTGGCAAATCAAGAAAACATTAGAGAAGTAATTATGTTTCCAATGAATCAGCGCGCTGAAGATTTAATGATGGGAGCTCCGTCGGAGCCTACATCCGAGCAGCTGATGGAATTAAATTTACGGACGATGCCCAATAGTTGAAGGTAAATTAGTTTTAAGGTTTTCAGATAGGAATTTAAATGATTGGTAGATTAAATCACGTAGCTATAGCAGTTCCAGATTTAGCTGCAGCCGCTGAGCAATACCGTAACACGTTGGGCGCAGAGGTCGGTGATCCGGTAGATGAAGAAGAGCATGGGGTTACTGTGATTTTTATTGAATTGCCTAATACTAAAATCGAATTGTTACACCCACTTGGTTTGAATAGTCCAATTCAGGGCTTCTTAGACAAGAATCCAAACGGTGGTATCCATCATATATGTTATGAAGTTGCAGATATAAAAAAGGCTCGAGATGAGCTTCTCAGTTCTGGAGCGCGGGTTTTGGGAGAGGCAGAGCCAAAAATTGGGGCTCATGGAAAACCTGTTATTTTTTTGCACCCAAAAGATTTCAATGGCACGTTGATAGAGCTTGAAGAAATATAATATTTTTGTATCTGATAATGTATCATGACTATTACATCTGCTTTTGTTTTATTCGCTGTTATCTGGAAACTCAGGGTGATTTGGGGGCTGTAGCTAAAGGTACTCAAGCTGGTGCACCTGAAGTCCATAATTTAAAAAAAAAGGCCATAATAACCACTGGGGTTACGATTGTTATATGGTTAATAATTACACTAATTATAATTTTTGAGATAATCACAATTCACGATATTGATTTGTTTAGAAGACTGGCTGGATAAAACAAGTTAGATAAACCAACTTTGTCTGAATTATTGCCATTCTACAATTTCATCCAGATTTGGCCGAGGCCTCTCTGGGGGTGTGATAGATGGAGTACCGATGTAGATCAAGCCTGCCACAGATTCATTATCTTTAAGTCCAAGACCATTTTTTATAAATCCTTTATCATGAACGTGCCAACCTGTTAACCAGTTAGCACCCCATCCTGCAGCTGATGCTGCATTTAAGAGAGCTAGGCAAACAGCACCTGCAGAATAAGTTTGTTCAATTTTTGGTATTTTTTCAGAATGCTTTTGTACTTCAATTACAGCAACTGCCAAATGGCCATTCTCCAATTGTTTTTTTGCTTTTAAAATTTTCTCTTCAGGAATTGACTCTTGAGAACCTATACTTTCAACGAGCGTCCCTAGCTGCGATAATTTTTTTTTGTGGAGCACAATGAAGCGCCATGGAACTAGCTTTCCATGATCTGGAGTCCTAGCTGCTGCGCTTAATAGTTCTAGCAGTTCATCCTTTTTCGGTATTGGAGCTGAAAGAGTTTTAGCCGGTTTGGATCTCCGACTGAGCAGAAAATGCATTACTGGTTCATTACGGGAAAGCATTATTATCCTTTTATCTGAAGTCTAGTTTCAATCGTTGATCGTTTCCGCAATCAAATCCATTATTCTAACCAACTCGGAGCTAATGGCTGGTTCTGACATCGCATGACCAGCATGGTCGACAATACGAAGATCGCAATTATCCCAACAATTCGCTAAATCCCACGCGCTTTTTGGGGGACATATCATATCAAACCGGCCTTGCACTATAAATCCCGGAATCGAACTGATAGCCTCCATGTTTTCCAAAATTTCGTTTTTGCTCTTTAGAAAACCACCATTTAAAAAATAGTGATTTTCAATTCGGGCAAATGCCCTCGCGTATGGCCCCGGCATTGACGCCGTTCTACCATTCGTTTGAAAGGATGCCAAAGCATTTTCCCAGTTCGACCACGTTTGGCCGTATTTCGTTTCCACTGATACATTGCCACAAAAAAGTCTCTTATTATAGGCGGCGATTAGATCGTGGTGTTCGTCTAGGGGAATCGGATCAGTGAATTTTTTCCATTGTTCAGGCCAGAATTTTCCAGCACCACCTCCATAAAACCAATCTAGCTCAGTGCGTGTCATCAAAAATACACCTCTTAAAACTAAATGGGTAACGGCGCTTTTGAAAGCTTGTGAGTATAGTAAAGCAAGAGTTGCTCCCCAACTTCCACCGAATACAATCCATTGGTTTATGCCTAAATGCGTACGGATTGCCTCAATATCTTGTATCAAATCCTGAGTTGTATTATTTTCCACGCTGGCATATGGCCTCGATCTTCCACATCCGCGCTGATCAAACAGAATAACTCTGTAAATTTTTGGATCAAAATATCTACGCATTGATGGGCTACAACCTCCACCAGGGCCACCGTGTAATACTACTACGGGTATGCCATCAGCCTTTCCGCACTGTTCAAAATAAACTTGATGACCACCATCTACATGAAGAATTTGCTGGTCAAACGGATCAATTGTTGGATACAATTGAGCACCTGCGCTTTTATGTCCCGAGTATCTGTCCATTACTTCACTATATAATTCGTAAACTACTAAAAACCATTCGGAGATGAAAATGCAAGCCTCTCAAATAAGTATTGATCCTGACGAGATAGCTAAATTCGAGGCTATGGCCGAGGAATGGTGGGATCCAAATGGTAAATTCAAGCCCCTGCATATGCTTAATCCATGCCGTTTAGATTATATAATTGCTATGATAAGAACTGAGTTTGGATGTGACCCAACAAACGCCAAGCCGTTTAATGGGCTAAGAATTCTTGATATAGGCTGTGGTGGTGGTTTGTTATGTGAGCCGATGGCTCGTCTTGGAGCAAAGGTTGTTGGTGTTGATGCGGCGGAACGAAACATTCCTGTTGCCACGGCACATGCAAAACAAAGTAATCTCAAGATTGATTACCGCCATGGAACAGCTGAAAGTTTATTGGCTGATACCGAAAGGTTCGACGTCATATTAAATATGGAAGTTATAGAGCATGTAGCTGATCCCTCTGGTTATATAAAAACTTGTGAGGCTTTATTGAAAGACGGGGGATTGATGGTTTGTTCAACGTTAAATCGGAATCCTAAAAGTTTCATCATGGCAATAATCGGAGCTGAGTACGTTATGCGTTGGTTGCCAAAAGGAACCCACGAATGGTCAAAATTTTTCAAGCCGCGGGAATTAGAGAATATAATCACCAAAGCAGGTTTGAAAATGGTTGATAAAAAAGGCTTTGTCTTCAATCCGATTTCTTGGCAATGGAGTATTTCTGACAAAGATCTTTCAGTAAATTATGTCACGTCGAGTGTTAAAAATAAGAACCTTTAATTCTAAATTCAATCTGCCGTCAGCATATAACCAATACCTCTAATGGTTTGAAGATATCTGGGTTCTTTAGTCTTTTTCTCTATTTTCCGCCTTAGTCTTGTAATCTGCACGTCAACGGCTCGATCGTTCATATTTTTGCCATCATTTTGCATCGCTTTAATAAGATCAAACCTTGTAATTGGGATACCAACACTTTGGGAAAAAAATTGCATAATCTTTACCTCAGATGAAGTGAGATAGATTAATTTTCCATTATCCCATAATTCATTTCGTTCTGTATCAAAACTAACATCTCCAAATGACAAAATTGGATTATCCTTATTCCTATTTAACGAGATTTCACTGGTCCGTCTTAAGATAGCCTGTATTCTGAGGAGTAATTCCATAGGTTCAAAAGGTTTTGGTAGGTAGTCGTCTGCTCCTGCTTCAAGCCCCAGTATTCGATCTTCTGCTTCGCCTCTAGCTGTTAATAACAGAATAGGTGTTTTGTTGTTTTTTCGTAAGTCCACTGTTAACTCAATTCCGCTTTCCCCTGGCATCATTACATCAAGAATAATTAGGTCAAACTCTAGACCTAAGAGAAGGCGGCGTGCTTGTTCGGCATTATGAACAGTGGATATAAGATAACCATTTTTGTTCAGGAATTTTTCTAAAAGATCACAAATCCTAGTATCGTCATCTACTACAAGTATGTGTTTTTTCTCTTCCTTCATTCAACTGCTGCGTAATTTTTTGTAAGTAACTTGAAGTTTGGAATCCATCATTGCCTCGAGAACCTTTTTGAAGCCAGTCACCGCGTCTGGTCCAACTCTGCGATATGCCTCACGCATTCTGTGACTTTGGGCAGTAGAAAGCTGTTTTTCGAGCGATTTGCCTTTATCTGTGAGATATAAATGCCGTTCTCTTCGATCTTTTGTTCCAATTTTTAGAGTTACTAATTCATCTTGGATAAGCGTTCTTAGGACCCTGTTTAAAGATTGTTTTGTGACCCCTAATATCTTGAGTAAATTGTTAACATTGGTGCCCGGCACACGATTTATGAAATGCATCGCTCTATGATGAGCTCGCCCGTAATTATATTTTTCGAGAATCCTATCGGGGTCGGCTGTAAATCCCCGATATGCAAAAAACATAGCTTCAATACCTTGTCTCAGCTGCTCATCGGTAAGGAAAAGGAGACTTTCGCCAGTTCGATCATTTTGCATTCGTTCAAATTACCTTTTTTAAGTCAAATATTCATTGCTATTTTACGTCAGTCTTGTTGACATTCCAATGCTTAACTGCTAGCGATTATCGATTTTTTTGGTATTTTATATCCGTATCGGCCCTTTAATTCTGCGGGGAGATGCAGATTTTGACTGCTTAGTTGAGAGGGAATAATTATGTCAGGAAGCTACGACGACCGTGATGGCAAAATTTGGATGAATGGTAAGTTGATAGAATGGCGTGATGCAAATGTTCATATCTTAACGCATGCGATGCATTATGCTAGTTCAGTTTTTGAAGGTGAGCGCGCGTATAATGGAAAAATATTTAAAAGTGTGTCGCATTCTCAGAGACTTTTAAAATCAGCGAAAATGGTGGATTTTGAAATTCCTTATAGCATTGATGAAATTGAAAAAGCCAAATACGACGCATTACGTGCAAACAAACTAGAGGATGCCTATGTACGAGCAGTAGCTTGGCGCGGTGCCGGGGAGGATATGGGTGTTGCATCACTGCGAAATCCTGTGAATCTAGCCGTCGCGACCTGGTCTTGGGGTAATTATTACGGCGACGCTAAGATGAAAGGTGCAAAATTAGACGTGGCAAAATGGCAGCGGCCAGACCCGAAAACCGCACCCTTTGAAGCTAAGGCCGCCGGTCTCTATATGATTGCCACAATGTCCAAGCACACAGCAGAAGCTAACGGGTGTTCAGATGCCATGATGATGGATTATCGTGGCTACGTTGCAGAGGCAACTGGAGCAAATATATTTTTTGTTAAGGATGGTGAAGTTCATACTCCTACGCCAGATGCGTTCCTAAATGGATTAACACGACAAACAGTTATTGAGATGCTTACCAAAATGGGAGTCAAGGTCCATGAAAGGCATATTTTGCCGGGCGAATTGGAAGACTTCAGTCAATGTTGGTTGACTGGGTCTGCAGCTGAGATAACTCCAGTCGGGCAAATTGGTAATTATAATTTTGAGGTGGGAGAGCTTACGCAAGCAGTATCAAAAAATTACGAACAATTAGTTCGTGAATAATATATGTAATGATAGATGGAGCTCTTCACTTGCGACACAACGGCGCTAAATGAAAAAGTACGCGTAGGAGTGCTGGACGATCGGGTAATTGAGCGCTAAATAAAAATCGATTCTAATTTGAAGTGTTATTTTATCAATCACACTGAAACTTTATGGAGACAGCCGGTGTCAGATACTCACGCAGCAGATGGTACTAGACGAGATTTCTTATATTATGCAACGGCAGGGGCTGGAGCTGTGACGGCTGCGGCGGCAGTATGGCCATTAGTAAACCAAATGAACCCATCTGCTGACGTTAAAGCGCTCGCATCGATTAGAGTTGATGTTTCAGATGTGGAGCCAGGAACACAGTTAACTGTTAAATGGTTAGGCAAGCCAGTATTTATACGCAGACGTACTGAAGATGAAATTCAAGAAGCCCGATCCGTTTCTTTAAACGATTTGCCTGATGGTACTGCACGTAATGAAAACATACCTGAAACAAGCGCAGCTGATGAAAATCGGTCTTTGGACGAAGCCGGTGAATGGCTTGTGATGATGGGTGTTTGTACCCATCTCGGCTGCGTTCCATTGGGGGATGGCGCTGGTGAGTTTGGTGGTTGGTTTTGTCCATGCCACGGATCTCATTACGATTCGTCGGGGCGTATTCGAAAGGGTCCGGCACCAGAGAACTTACCTGTGCCTGTGGCCTCATTTGTTGACGAAACTACGATAAAACTTGGTTAAAGGAATATATTGAGATGGCTGGAATACCTCATGATCATTACGAACCAAAAACTAAAGGCGAAAAATGGCTAAGTAGTCGGTTGCCGATTGTTGGGTTGCTGTACGATACAATAATGATACCCACGCCAAAAAACTTGAATTGGATGTGGATCTGGGGGATCGTTTTAACCTTTTGCCTTGCCCTACAGATTATAACTGGGATTGTCTTGGTGATGCATTACACGCCACACGTGGATATGGCATTTGCTTCTGTTGAACATATCATGCGAAACGTGAATGGCGGACACATGATACGCTACCTGCATCAAAATGGTGCATCATTGTTTTTTATAGCTGTATACGCACACATATTTAGAGGTTTGTATTATGGCTCATATAAGGCACCAAGAGAGATCACTTGGATCATTGGAATGTTAATTTACCTACTGATGATGGGCACAGCATTCATGGGTTACGTTTTGCCATGGGGCCAAATGTCTTTCTGGGGCGCGACCGTGATTACGGGCTTATTCGGAGCAATACCTTTTATTGGCGAGCCTATTCAAACATTGTTGTTGGGTGGACCAGCAGTTGATAACGCCACTTTGAACAGATTTTTCAGTTTGCATTATCTCTTTCCTTTTTTAATCGCTGGACTGGTCATAGTGCATATATGGGCTTTTCACACTACTGGTAATAATAATCCAACTGGCGTGGAAGTGAGAAGGACATCAAAAGCAGAAGCTGAAAAGGACACTGTTTCTTTCTGGCCCTACTTTGTGATTAAGGATTTATTTGCATTGGCAGTCCTTTTGGCAGTGTTCTTTGCAATAGTTGGGTTCATGCCGAACTATCTGGGACATCCGGATAACTATATAGAGGCTAATCCTTTATCAACGCCTGCTCATATTGTGCCAGAATGGTATTTCTTACCCTTTTATGCAATTCTTCGAGCATTCACTGCTGAGGTGTGGGTGGTACAGTTTGCGTCATTCATGACAGGTGGAATTATTGATGCAAAATTTTTCGGAGTGCTAGCAATGTTTGGCGCTATTATTGTACTGGCTTTGGCGCCATGGCTGGATACATCAAACGTACGATCCGGCCGTTACCGACCTATGCTTAAATGGTGGTTTGGTATTCTTATTTTCGATTTCTTTGCGCTGATGTGGCTGGGAGCAATGCCCGCTGAAGAGCCATACGCAACTTTGTCATTGATAGCTTCTGCATATTGGTTTGGTTATTTTCTGATTATATTGCCATTACTTGGTATAATAGAAAAACCAAACGCTCAGCCGACGACAATTGAGGAAGATTTTAATAATAAATATTCAAAGGATGGTGGCAATTCAGATGGTTTTTATTCGAAACCAGATGCTACCCCGGCCGAATAATGATTGGAGACAAGATGCACCTAGTTAAGTCAACTTTTGTAGCTTTGGTAGCTGGCTTCTTTTCCAGCGCTACATTTGGTGCTGGGGTTGGTGGTTATGTGGAAGATTTTGATTTTTCCTTCGAGGGGCCTCTTGGTACATACGACCAAACCCAGCTCCAGCGTGGGTTAAAAGTGTACACTGAAGTTTGTTCTTCGTGTCACGGGTTAAAATATGTCCCTCTAAGGACACTCGGTGATGAGGGCGGGCTAGGGTACTCTGAAGAGCAAGTTCGCGCTTACGCTGAGTACTATGAAGTATACGATGCAGAATTAGACGATTATAGGGCTGCTGTGCCGTCTGATCATTTTCCAGCTGTAGTTGACGCTGGTGCTCCAGACCTGTCACTTATGGCAAAAGCAAGGGCGGGCTTTCATGGTCCCTATGGAACCGGTCTAAGCCAATTAGTCAATGGTATGGGGGGAGCAGAGTATATTGCGTCTTTGTTAACTGGATATACTGGGGAAGAAAAAGAAGAGTATGGCTCCGTTTTTTATGAAAATACGGCGTATCCTGGAAAATGGATAGCTATGGCCCCACCTTTGTATGGCGAGGACGTTGACTTTGATGATGGGCACGCGAATGACTTATACAGTGAAGCAGAGGATGTTGCGGCTTTCTTGATGTGGGCTGCTGAACCTAAAATGATGGCTAGAAAACACACTGGTTTTGTGGGAGTGTTATTTTTGGTTGTTTTGTCGGTTTTACTTTATCTGACTAACAAGCGCTTATGGGCGCCTATCAAAAAGGGAAGAGTATCTACTTAAGTAGTATTTGGTCGATTAAGGCATAAAAACCTAATCGTTATCTGACTGTTCAGAACCTGCACCTAGTTGTCGGCTCTCCTCCGTAGCGGGTGCGTAAACCAAATTTGACCATGCCTCAATCGCTTTCAATGTTGTTTTGTCTATTGAGATCCTCGTTACTAGGCTTTGTTTTTTATCTCTACTATCTACTATTTTGCGAAAGTAAATTTCAGTGACTTTCTTTTTAAAATATGAACGATTACCAAAGATTAAGTCACCTTCTAACTTAAATACTTCGTTTTCTAATGTTATTTCTAGCGGAGGTTTTTTAAAATCTCTATCAATAGATATTAATCCTAAGATTATAAGTGGATCGTAAAACTCACCAGCAACTTTATCAGATACTTCATAAACCCGAGTGTCGGGTATGGTCAAAATTTGGTTAATCTTGCTATTTTCGGTGTTCAACGCCTCAAGTAGAATATTCGGTGCTGGGAATTGATTTATTGCTAGTGCGAGGAGAGCATTGGATAAATCTTCACAAACTCCCCAGTGATGTCCTTTTCCTCTTAGGCTTTTTTTACAAAGTGAAACAAATTCGTTTTTTGATAAATTCAATTTGATTTCTGTTCTGGATATGTCCAGTCATCGCAATTTTCTTCGTTAAGAGTCTCAGGCATTGGGGCGCCCTTAAACATATTTATTCTTACCCATCTGTCTGATCTTGGATCAAAGTGAAACGCGCCAAAAAATGATAGTTTTGCTCTAAGCAGGTCGATAGGAATGACATCTCTAGAAATCGTATTGTCTTTTATTTCTGCATACGGACTGGTGAAAACTATCTGACACCTGCGTATTATATGACGATGCTCTGGATGCTTCATAAGAAACTCGGCAATACTTTTGTTGCGCTGCCATTTTAATAGGTCAGCGTACATCTTAGCTACATCACGGCCAGGTTGCAGGGGTTGTTCATAAGACCCTATACCATTTTCTTTATAACGGTCCCCAAGGCGCGGTTCGAGTTTCTCTTCAGATATGTACCAGGCAAGTTGATTGTTTTCTGAATTATTCCAATTTATTTTAAGTGCAAAATCATAATGCTGTTCGGTCTTATTTAGAAAATCGCTAATCAGCATTGAACCGTTAATCTTATTCTTAAATTGATTATTTTCACTCATTTCACTACTTAGATTGTCAATTAAGTAACCAAATGGTTCTAATATAATGGATACCAGTAGTTCTTGTGCTTCCTCTCCTAGGGTTTCCTCGGCCCATTTATACAATGCATCAAAGGGATATGGCCTCTTAAAATTAAACTTTCCTATATGATGATCCAAAGTAATTTTGTCTCGTCTTAATTCATTTAATTTAACAATTTGCAATTCATGTTGTGAATGCCAACTCTCAATTAAATAATTGCTCCTTTTTATATAATTTTTAAATAAGTCTACACATTTCTGCTTTGGCGCTTTGAGGCTTCGAATTCTTGCTAAAGCTGTTTCTTTTGCATTTATCCAGTTGTTTAGGAGTTGTGGATGATTAATTAAAAACGGAGCCATTCCCAGTCCAGTAGAGTTTCCTACTCCAAGCATTTTGCTAACTCTTGGCTCAAGATTTACAAATTTTGAAGGGTTTTTTATTTTTGCAGCGTGCTGTAATAAATCAACTACAAATGCTCGTATCATATAAACTGTGAGCATCTCTGCCTGAAATGGAGCGGCAAATTCGGAACGATCTGAAATTTCTTTATAATCAATAGCTCCAAATTTTCCAGAACCGTAAACAGCTGTAGTTCGCATCAGATATCCGACCTTTTCTATTTCCTGAATATCTGGTTGCTTACCTTCAGATAAACAGTCAACAACGTAGTCCCAGAGCCGAACAGACTTATTTGCTCTCGATAAAGTAATTTCTTTTTCACTTACCCGACCTGCTTCTTGAACGGGAACGTTATTCCTTAATCGATCGATGTCCATCTTTGATGGAATACCATCAAAAAGTACAAAAGTAGCATCCCATTTTGTAGCAATTACTCGATCTGAACGATCTTCATCAGAAATTTTATGTGCAAAAGCAACAAGTGAATAAGCTCTATTCAGTAATTGGTATGTGTAGACTGCCGTACCAGAACAGTCGACATTTATGTCAAATACGCTTCTCTTAAATACCCATCTTTCGGCCGAGATCCGCCTCAAAAGAATTCTAAGAAAAGACAAGCGTGATTGGTGAAAAGAACCCAATCTACTTAGGCGCATCACTTTTTCAGCAGGCCGTAGACCCACTTCATAGTCGGAATTATTTTCATCAAAAAGTATCGGCATAAATCAAGTTTTCACTTATTCCAAATTCTATTTACCTATTATTTTTATTCTAGATAGTGTCGAGCTTAGTTTGATGTTTATAGTCTTTATTGAGTTGAAAATAAAGTGTAGTGATTATTTTAGCTAAAAGTAATATTTATAGTAGATGAGTTATGTTTTTCCGTCCAAAAGACGTTTCAATTGAAATAAATGTTAGCCTTTTGCTCAGTATTTCACTTGCGTATAATAAGAAATAATTTCGAGAAATTGAATGCACCAAAATCTGTTCAAATGGAGTGATCAGTCATCTTTTATTTCTCCAAGCTCTAAATTAAGAGATAAAGCACATATTGCTAATCAACTTGCACTATTTTTTGAGATACTTCATTCAGGGAAAACTCCCAGAATAAATTCTGACGGCATCACTTCGCATAAACCAGTAATTGGTGGTGGGTTTCAATCTATATCAGGCGGTTCAACTGGGCTTCCAAAAATCATAGAACGAACTTGTATTAGTTGGATATTAAGTTTCAATATTAACAATAAATTTTTTAACCTTAGCGGCTGTAAGGTGGCTTTATTCGGTTCTTTAAATCATAGTTTAGTGCTTTATGGGGCACTAGAGGGCCTTCATTTAGGTTGTGAAGTTCATTATCTAGAAGGTCAAAGTCCAACCAAGCAATTAGAATATTTGGAGCGTGAAAATATCGAAATACTTTATGTCACGCCTACACAATTAAGGCTCATGTTGACCGCTAAGTATAAGAATTTTCGTATTAAAAGTTTAAAATATGTATTTATCGGCGGTGGTTCGACAGAACAAAATACACTAATGGAGCTATCAGAACTAGCCCCAAATGCCGCGTTAAAACAATTTTATGGTTCAAGCGAAACGAGTTTTATTTCCATATCAGATAAATTTACACCTAGGGGTTCAGTTGGTAAGGCCTACAAGGATGTGGAGATAATCCTGGGTGCATCGCCTAATGAGCCGGTAAAAAAAGGTGAAATTGGTAGGGTCTGGGTTCGTTCGCCTTATTTGTTTTCAAAGTATGTTGGTGAGAATGGTATTAATTCAAACGAAGTCTCGGGTTGGGTAAGCCCGGGAGAATTGGCAAAATTTGATCAGGATCAAAACCTGTTTATTTTGGGCCGAATTGATCGAATATTTAAAATTAAGGATCAAAGTATAATACCTGAAGAAATTGAGAGATATTTACTTGCAGAGAAAAATATCAAGATGGCTGTGGTAGTAAAAGAATATGATACTATTAGGGGTAACAAAGCTATTGCTTACATTGCAACAAGTGGTGCAGTGAATGTAGAAAAGCTCATAGATGAATGTATTTCACTAATTCCACCACTTGATAGCTCATTAAAAATAATTGAACTTACCTTGGAAAACTTTCCACTTTTGCCATCAGGAAAACCAGATTTTTGCAAGTTAGAACAGCGGAGCGTGTAACATGCAATCTGCCTATATTGTTGGCGCAAAAAGATCAATTGTATCTCCAATTAATGGGCCCCTTTCCTCATTGAAAATAAATGAATTAGCAGCGCCAGTTATAAATAATCTAATCGAAACCAGTGGAATCAAGTTCGATGACGTGGATGAATTAATTGTATCGAATGCTCTTGGAGCTGGAGGTAATCCTGCGAGATCAATCGCTCTTGCAAGTAAATTGCCAGAAAGAGTTGCTGGTCTTAGCATTGATCGCCAATGTGTAGGGGGTCTCGACGCCATATTGCTTGGTATAAAATTGGTGCAAGCGGGTAGCGTTAATATAGTAGTCGCCGGGGGTGTTGAGAGTTTTTCAAATAGGCCCATTCGATTAGCGCAGGAATATGATAAAATATTAGTTCCCTATGATGCTCCTGCATTTACACCAAATTTGTACCAAGAAATTCAGATGGCAGAAGCTGCTTTTAATATTGCAGAGAAATTTGGATTTACACAGATGGATCAAGATATGTTTGCAATTAATAGTCATGTAAATGCTCTAAAATCAAAAAAATATCTAATCGATGAGATTGTAAACATAGGTCCGGAAAATACTTTATTTGATCCATATACCAGGAATTTGAATCTCAAACTTTGTGAGCGTGCTCCCAAATTATTTGGTTCGATAACCTATGCAAATACAGCAATTTCAGCAGATGCAGCATCCTTCGTAGTGATTTGTAGAAATATAATTAAGGGTAGAAAAGCCTTAAAGCTAATTTCTGGTGCTACAGTAGGTACAAATCCAAAATTGCCTGGTCTATCTCCCATAACTGCTATTGAAGAGGTTTTCCAGGCCTCTGGTTTAAGACAAAAAAATATTAATCAGGTTGAAGTAATGGAGGCTTACGCATCACAAGCCATGGCATGTCTATCAGAGTCTGGTCTTGGGAATGTCAAAACTAATCCAAAAGGGGGGGCTCTCGCCAGAGGGCATCCTATTGGAGCATCAGGTACTATACTAGTTACAAGACTATTTTCTGATTTATCGCCGGGAGATTTGGGACTGGCGGCCATAGCTGCGGCGGGGGGTATAGGAAGTGCAGCTATATTTGGTTGTTATGATTAACTTAAATCCGTGACAAAACATTTTCAGGACGGAGTTTGAATAAGGTGTGGGTGAGCATGGCACAGAGCAAAGCCTTTATACAATCTCCCGGTAAATAAATTAATGCAATTAATGCAGCTTCGGAAATAGACTTATCCAACATTATAGACATTCCGACTATACCAGGAATATATAATATAAGAATTCCGCCTATAATGGCTCCAAGCAAGGACGAATAAAATACATTAATAAGTTTTAATCTAGAGGTAATCCAACCTGCGACAAAGGCCGCCAGTGGGAATCCAACAATAAATCCAACACTCGGACTGGCGAACACTCCTAGGCCACCGCGCCCTCCTGATAGTAATGGAAGACCTAATGCGGTGAGTGTTATGAAGAGTAAAACAGCCAAAGCTCCTCTTTTTGCTCCTAAAACTGTTCCACATAACATAATCCCCAAACTTTGAGCAGTAATTGGCACTCCTGAAGCAAGCATCACTTTCGGCGCAAGCCCAAGAACTGCAATCAAAGCTGCAAACAAAGATACCAGAACTATCTTTTTTTCCATGTTGTTAATTTAAACCTTTAAATTTGATCTTGATCGAAGTGACTGTGCGACATGATCCGCGTCGTCCATAACGGTTAAAATTAGTGGCAAAATGATTTGCCACGAGGGCCGTTTACCCGATCTGCATTTGTATGCAAGGTGTAAAATTTTATGTCTCTCGAGCACAATCGGTGTGAACCGGATAAAAATTATTACGCAAAGTGACACGGCCTGGATATTTATTTTTGTAAATCGTAATGGGCTAAGTATTTTTTCAATAATTTCAGAAATCTCACCCATGTTTGTCGAGCATGTGACGATGTTAGCGAGACTGACAATTAATAATAGCCTTAGTATAATTAAAAGCCCCTGCGTTAAGTCGCCCGTAAATAGATGCCAAAATGCTATAATTGCGACAAAGGGTAATAAGGGATTTAAAAGCCCCAAGCTAAATTTTAGAATTTGCCATCCGAATAGAAATTGAAATGAAATTGTTGCCACAAATAAAAGAAACATAATTTTAGTTGAGTCTATGAAAAAAATTCCACTAGTTGCTATAGCTAGAAGTGCCATTTTTAGACTGGCTGGTATTTTCTCTAACCAAGTTTGCTGAGGATAACGAAGAGCTAACATTATAGACTTAAATGTTTATGCATATGCTTGGAATATTCTGGTAATACTGACTTGGGTGGTCCATCTAGAAACATCTTTCCATTATCTAACCAAATGATGCGTTCACAGCTTTGAAGACTCGGCAAGTCATGAGTTATGTGTATCACCATCTGGGGTAAGTCTTTTATATAGATATCTAATGCTTTTTTCGTTGGTAAATCTAATCCTGAGAAAACCTCATCTAAAATTATAATAGCTGGATCCATTGCAAAAACGCTCATTATACATAAGAGCTGTCTTTGCCCTTGAGATAATGTTGCTGTGGACAATCCAATCCAGCTAGATTTATTGAATTTTTGTAGAGTTTCGTCAGTTCTCTTTTTTATTTCTGATTTTGAATACCCCAAATTTTTCAGTCCAAATCCAATTTCATCCTCAACTGTTCCAAAAATTATTTGATGGTCAGGATTTTGAAATACTATTCCAATATTCAAACTGGGATGGTTTCCAGTAATTTTGTTAGTATGTACTTCGAGCTCACCTTTACTTGGCTCAATCAATCCACATAAAATTTTTGCTAATGTGGATTTCCCTGAACCATTTCTTCCTATAATGCCAATTGATTTCTCATCCAACGTAAATTTTAGGTTTTCTAGGATAACTTTTCCGAAAGCAGTGTAGGAGATTTCGTTTAAAACAAGTTTAGGCATAATCAATCGGTTGCCCTTTTTCAGTTTTATCAATGTACTTTAAATAAGTAGTACCTGGGTTCCTACTTTGGTTAAACTGAATAATTCGTTAATATGTTCGTTATATAATCCAATGCAACCATTGGAAGATCTGCGTCCAATTTTTCGAGTATCATGTGTGCCGTGAATTCGGTAATATTGCCAGCTCAAATACAGAGCATGAGTGCCCAGTGGGTTGTCTGGGCCAGGTGGCATAAATTCTGGCCAATCGGGGTTTCTTTCAAGCATAGATGGTGTAGGCCGCCAGCTTGGACCTTCAACTTTTTTGATAACTTTGGTACGGCCGCGACGGGTCAATTCGTCTGACATTGGCACACTAGATGGATATAGATTGTAAATATCCGCATCTTCTGACCAAAAATGTAACGCTCTTGAAGTCATATCTACGAGGATTGCACCATTCTTCAAATTGCTAAAGTAAGGTCGCCAATCTAGTGCACGGAAACTTGAGAGATTGTGGCGTTGAGATTTTGTAATTTCTTGCTCAATTTCAGTAGTGTCTTCAGAATTAACATTTGATTGTGACCAAACGGGAGTACTCACAGAGGCAAATGACGCCATTACAAAAGATCTTCTTGACCAAATTCCCATAACTAATTCCCAAACTTTAAATTTGATATTGCCATTATGTTTTATTTACAATCTAAGCAAAGAGTAAATAGTTAAGTTAAATAAAACTGTGGATGATATGCTTAAAGTATCAATATATTGGCATTTACAGTTCGAACTGGGATAAGAATGTTTAATATTAGGTGGCTCTTAGTTTTTTCGATACTTTGGTTATCAGGCTGCAACGCGTTGGGGTCTCCAAAACTGGGTCCAGATGGAAAACCTCTGCCGAAAATATACAAATTAAATAGACAAAATGTTGCCGAAGTTAAATTCCGGATGTTAGACGCAGTAAACGCCCTTAGAGTTGCCAAAGGTATTCAGGTTTTAGAATTCAATTCAGAATTAAACGCGGCTGCAGCTACGCATGCCCGGGATATGTCCATACAAAATCGACCTTGGCATTTTGGTTCAGATGGCTCATCTCCTTTAGATAGAGTAGCCCGAGTGGGATATGAAAAGGTCTTTTTAGGCGAAACAATTTCAGAAACTTACGAAAGCGAGATTACAACATTAACAGCATGGATTAATAGTGAAAATACGAGAGATGTTATACTTGATCCTAGAGCAAACGAATTAGGATTTGCGTGGTATCAAGAGCGCAATGGGAAAATCTGGTGGACTATGATCCTTGGTGGGAAATCACTATCTATGGTTCAATAAAAATTGGCGTACCAATTTTTACTAAGTTATAAATTTCGCGAATTTCTTTATTGCTCACTGCAATACATCCAGCTGTCCAATCTTTTTGAAACCAGCGGAAAGGTTTATCTGTACCGTGTATAAAAATATCGCCGCCTGGGAGTTTGCCCTTTAACTTTGCAAACTGTTGATCTTTTTGGTTTGGGTAAGAGATTCCAACAGATAGATGATATTTGCTGTTAGCGTTCTTCCTATCAATTTTGTAAGCTCCCTCAGGAGTCTTGCCATCGCCCTCAAAATTTTTGTGGCCCTTTGGGGCGAAGCCTAGATCTACCTTATACGACTTAATCACTTCGTTACCGCTAAATAAATATAGTTTTCTCTTACTTTTCTTTACGACAATTTCAGTTACTTCGCGCGATTTAGTTGCTGAAAGTACAGAGCTAGTGGTTAAAATCCAACCAATGCCGGAGAAAATAAAGTCTCTTTTTAACAAATCGGACCCCTGTGTGTAGCAAGTGCAAAATTAATATCTATTCATTATTTAGCGCGAAAAACTCATATAATTTAAATTTAATGTTCAAACTGCCATCTGGTCAATGCCGATAAAACCACCTGCTTGTTGCTCCCAATACTTTGAGTATAATCCCCCGTTCTTTAGTAACTCGCGATGTGTCCCCTGTTCCAGTATTCTCCCCTCATGTAGTAGAATAATTCTATCCATTTTTACAATGGTAGATAGACGGTGAGCTATTGCAAATACAGTTTTGTCACGCATTACATAATCTAGAGCGAGTTGAATTTTAGCTTCGGTATCGCTATCCAGAGCACTAGTAGCCTCATCTAAAATTAATATTGGAGCTTTTTTCAGGATTGCGCGCGCTAAAGCAATTCTCTGACGTTGACCGCCCGAAAGCTTCACACCTCGTTCTCCAAGGTATGCGTCAAAACCCCTACGGCCTTGATTGTCAGTAAGATCCATTATGAATGGATATGCTTGAGCCTTCTGTGCTGCGTCAATAACATCATCATAGGATGCAATAGGATTGCCATATAATATATTTTCATAAGCAGACCTGTTGAACATAGATGCATCCTGCGCTACCACTGATATCTTACTTCTGAGGCTGTCCTGGGACACTTGCGATATGTCTTGGTCCGATATTAAAATTCGTCCACCTTCTGGATCATAAAATCTTAATACCAGATTGACTAATGTAGATTTTCCTGCACCTGATGCTCCGACTAAGCCAATTCTTTCCCCCGCAGAAACATCAAGTGAAAGGTCGTTTATCCCTCCAATTTCTTGCCCATATTTAAAATGTAAATTTTCAATTTTAATTCTTGGCTCTGCAATTTTTAATTTTTTCGCAGCCTTTTGATCTATAAGGGTATATCTTGGCGTAAGCGTTTTGATACCATCCTCAATTTCACCTATCTGAGCATAAATATTCATCAGAGTGAAACTTACCCAGCCCGTCATTTGTGCGAGTCGCAGAGCGACAGCTCCAGCGATTGTGACCTCGCCGACTGTGGCAAGGTTATTGACCCAAGAGAGCAACGACAAACCGATGAGACCTACTGGTATTAAACCAGCTAGCGTCAAAAGCACGATACGAAACTCTAGCATAGTTTTTTGTCTATCAATGGAACGGCTAAGGTATTTATCCATTGCCAAAACTGCAGCATCGTTTTCATGGGAAATATGGGCGAATTGCTTCACCGTTTTTATGTTGCTAATGGTGTCTATAATTTGGCCAGATACCATCGCCTTTGAATCTGCATAAGACTTTGACTTTCGTCTTATCCTCGGCATGTATATTTTAATAAGTGCAATATAAGTTATTAACCAGACTGCTACAAATGCCGTGCTCTTTAAATCAAAAGAACCGACAATTACCATTGCAGCAATTACCGATGCCAAAGCATAGACACCTGTTTGTAAAAAATCTGTAATTAATGTCGATAAAGAATTGGCAGTTTGCAGTTGTTTCTGGGCTATCCTGCCGGCAAAATCGTTATCGAAAAAACTTACCGATTGGCCAAGGGTCCATTTATGAAGTCTAAGAAGCGTCATATTAAGTATTTTTGGGCCCAGAACTGCTTGAAAAAGTGCACTTAGACAAAAGCTTAATGGCCTAAAAAATAGAAAAATTAATACACAAAAAAATAAAAGAAGTTTATTTATATTGAAAAAAAAGGTGCGATCATCAACGACTTGTGCTGCATCTACTACCCACCCAAGTGCAATAGTAGTTATCATCTCAAAAGATCCGGCTAAAGTGCTTGCCGCTGCACCAAGAAATATGAATTTCCAAGTCCCACCACAAGACCAAAGTATAAACTTCCAAAGTTCTTGCGGCGGCGGAGATTCACTTTCTTTCTTGTAGTCAATCTTATTGGATAACCAATTAATCATTTCACAGTCGTTTGTATGAAACCACCAGACTGCTGTGCCCACAATTTGGCATACAGACCGTTATTTGCTAATAGGTCAGTGTGAGAGCCATCCTCGATAATGCGTCCATTATTCATAACAAGTATCCGATCCATATTAACAATTGTTGAAAGCCGATGTGCTATTGCGATCACAGTTTTCCCCTCCATCAAATACGAAAAAGTTTCTTTAATAGCAGCTTCTATATCGCTATCTAGCGCACTTGTGGCTTCGTCCATAAGCAAAATTGGCGCATCCTTTAAAATGACACGAGCGAGTGCAATTCGTTGCCTTTGGCCTCCGGATAATTTAACCCCACGCTCACCAACTTTAGAGGAGTAGCCTTGATTGCCATCAGTATCTCTTAAGTTAATGATAAATTCGTGGGCGCGTGCTTTTTTCGCAGCATTAATAATTTCTTCCTCTGTCGCATCTGGCTTTCCATAGCTTATATTTTCTCTAATACTTCGATGTAAAAGGCTACTGTCTTGCTGTATTGTTCCAATATGATGCCTCAGACTTTCCTGCTTTATGAGTGAAATGTTTTGGTCATCTATTAGTATTTTTCCCTTTTCGACATCATAGAAACGCAAAAGCAACTTAAAAAGAGTTGACTTGCCGGCCCCTGAGGGTCCAACTAAACCGACTTTCTGGCCGGCAGGAATTTTTATATTTAGATTATCAAGACCACCAAAGTCTTTACCGTAATGATGATATAGATTTTGGACTTCTATTTTTGCATGACCTAGGTTCAGCTGGTCAGCTTTTTCATGGTCAACTAGTTCAACTTTTTCGGTTATCGTCTCTAGCCCTTCTCGGATAACACCCAATTCGCGGAAGAAAGTAGAAGCAGCCCACATTATCCATCCGGACATTGCGCTTATTCGTAGTACTAAAGTGGCTGCGGCTGCTACTACACCCACTGACGTTTGGCCTGAATACCAAAGCCATATGGCCCAACCTATTGTTCCAGCGGTCAAAATACCATTTAAAAAGGAGAGTGAAATATCCATTATAGAATATAGTCTCAATTCTTTTATAATGGTATTTCGGGTGTCTGTGATAGCTTCTCTGGCATATTCGAGTTCTTTTTGTTCGTTAGAGAATAATTTTACAGATTGGATATTTGTGTAGGCGTCTACAATATAACCGTTTAAATTTGATCGAGCATCTGCAGCAGCCTGTGAGGCTGGTTGAATGCGCTTTACCACAAAAACTATCAAATATCCGTATGAAAACATCCAAAGTAAAAGTGGAATAATGAGTTCCATTTCTGCGTTTAATAGTAAAAACAATGCTCCCACCAGGTAAGCGATAATATAGCTAAACGCATCAAAAACATGGTAAATTACTTCACCGGCTGACCGAGGGGTCTGCATGACTCTGTTGGCAATCCGACCGGCAAAGTCGTTTTCAAACCACCCAACCGACTGGCGCATAACCTGCCTGTGACCTCTCCAACGAAATAATGTCGCTATATTTGGCATTAGCGAATTGTTATTAAGTAGAACGGTTATTGATGCAATTAACGGCATTCCAATTCCAGCTAGGATTAGGAAAAAAGCAATAAAGAGACCATTGTCTAAAATTTCTTGTCTCGATCCGGTCTGCATCAGGTCAACAATTTGACCTATGCCATAAATTAGTAGAAGTTCAATTGTTGCCAGTAAAAAGGCAAAGAACGCGGTTACTCCAAAAAGAAAATAAAAAGGTTTAGTATAATCCCTTAAGAAACTCGAAATTTCTCTGGGAGGAGTGTCCGTCTCCTCATATTGACAGAATGGGTCTACAAGGCTCTCAAAAAATTTAAACATAAAAGTTCCGTTGATCGCAAAAGAGTACTACGATAGTAGACAGTCTATTCCTGTCAAGAGTGGGTCGATGTTTTTATGCCTATAGCACTGAGTATTTTAGCTTCATCAGATTTGAAATTACTTTCTATCCATGCACGTTGAGCTTCCTTTATTTTTATCCCTACGGCCGCGCCATCCATATACTTAGATATTTGCGCTCCTGTTATTGGACAGGGAAACAGACAAGCTTTTTCGATTTTTTTTATATCACTTAGTTTTAGCTTTTCCCCCTCATAAAATGTATAAATCGCAAGCACGGATTGCGCTATTTCTTTATTGAATTGATAAACCAATTCAGCTGGGTCATGCTTTTTTTTCAGAAGTCGCTTTAGTAGAGAAAACTTTTTTGCCTCCTTGCGGGATAAATTGAGAAATGTGTCTTTGGTACTCTCAGTAATTGCAACAAGTCTGCGAACTGGTTCTGGTTCAAGACCCATTTTTTTTTCAATCAGATTAAATTTCTTAATATTGTGGACATTTTTATTTTCCAAAATTATTTCAAGAATGCCTAGCTGTGACATTTTATATAGAGATCGGGCTGGATTTGAGGTGGACAGTATTTTTTTTAATTCACTCCAAATCCTCTCCTTTGAGAGTTTTTTCAGTCCATCTTGGTTTTTCTTGATCGCATCTAATGAGACTTTATCGAATTGCGTTACGAGTTCAGAAAATTGTGCATGAAATCGAAAAAATCTCAAAATTCTCAAGTAATCCTCTTGTATACGGTTATTTGGATCACCAATAAATTTTATCGCAAGAGGGTTAAAGTCTTCTAGTCCCCCTATTGGATTTATAATCTTTCCAGTGGAATCTGCATACAGAGCATTTATTGTAAAATCTCTTCTTTCAGCATCTTTTTTTATATCATTTGAAAAAACCACATCAGCATGTCTTCCATCAGTATTTTTATCAGAGCGCATTGTTGTGATCTGGTAAGGGATGCCCTCTGAAATAACGGTTACCGTGCCGTGTGAAAACCCTGTTGTAGCTACTTTGAAGTTCTCTCTATTAAAAAGATCTACGGTTTGTTGAGGTGTTGCGTCGGTTGAAATATCGATATCAGTTACAGGAATGTTTAGAATACTATTACGAATGCAACCTCCAACGAGGTATGCATTATGATCAGCACCTTCGAATATTTTTAAAATATTTTGCGTTACCTTATTTTTTATCCATTCACTATTTATTTGCATTCTTATAGCCTTCAGCAAATCCATACAGGATCCTAGCAGTAGCACCCCAAATATAATACGGACCATATGGAACTACATAATAGTATCTTAATTCTTCCTTCCATTTCCTAGCCTGAATACGATAGTTTTCGAGAGTCAAGATATGCCGGAGGGGTACAAAGAAAACTTCGTCCACCTCATTTTTGTCTATTTTTAAATAGAGCTTGCCTGGAAGCTTAAACATGACTGGAGTTACCAGAAATCTTGTAACTGTTTCATGATTTGGTAATACGCCTAACTTTTGTGGTATAGATCGATCAATTCCAACCTCCTCTTCTGCTTCACGCAAAGCAGTATTGGTTAGTGTGCTATCTTGCAGTTCAAATTTCCCTCCAGGAAATGCAACTTGGCCAGGATGATTTGTTAGGTGTGAAGCCCTTTTAGTTAGTAAAACTGATGGTTCACCTTGCTGTGGGAAACATATCCCAACTAGAACACCAGCTTTACTAAGTTTTCTATTGTTTGGTAGTCTGGCATTCTGATTAAGATCGAAGTCTGATGAGTTTATACTCGTCTCATCAAGGGCTTTTTTAATTGTAGCTATCCAATCAGTTGCCACTGTTCACTGCCTCAAAACCTACTGATTTTGGGTCTAATTTATAATGCGCACCACAAAATTGACAGTCTGCCGTTACGAGGCCTTCTTCCGTTATCATTTTGGAAATATCTTTTGCGGAGTAGATCGACAGTGATTGGCGTACGCGTTCTTCTGAGCAACTACATCCAAAGCGCACTGATTGAGTATCGAAAATGCGGGGACCTTCTTCATGAAACAACCTCACGAGAAGTTCAGAGGGACTTACTGATGGTCCAATCATTTCAAGTTCCTCAATTGTACCAAGGTGATAATTGATACGGTTCCAGTTTTCTGCGTTATCACCATTAAGAAGATCTTGAGAGCTTAGTAGCCCGCTCGGATCTGAGCTGTATTCATCAGATGCTTGAAAATCAGAAGTTGGTAAATGCTGAACCATTATGCCACCCGCTCTCCAATTTTCTTTCCCATCAGCTTGTCTTATTTTACCAAATTTTAAATGAAAGGATGTTGGAAGTTGCTCTGATTGAGCGAAATATGTTTCGGCACTATCGGAAAGAGATTTTCCATTTATCGGTGACAGCCCTTTATAAGGCTTCGTTCCTTCACCTTGGTCAATTAATACCGCAAAATAACCTGTGCCCAATTGATCAAATGGAGCTGTATCAGTTAATTTTTCTCTATCAAAGCTGGCATATGCACGAATTTGTGCAGTCTCTCCCGTTGCTTTTGGAGCGTAAAAATCGGTCGCGATCATGCGTACTGGGCCATTTGTTTGTACTTGCAAGGATAGTTTCCACTGCAGTTTGATACTTTCTCCCATCAATGCTGTCAGTAATGTCATTTCTGCGACCAATGTTTCAACTGCCTCAGGATACTTATGTTGTTTAAGAATACCTTGTAGAACTCCATCTAATCTTGCAATTCTGCCGCGTATATCTGCAGCATCAAGTTGAAATGGCAGGACAGTATCATCCCACGCTATTTTATTTCCCAATGACATTTTTTATCCTTGAATTTTCAAATCATGCTTATACGCTCGCAACAAGTAGGACAAGTTTCAAAATGTGAAGTACTTTTTGTATGATAAAGACTTACGCCACAGAAATTGAGCGGGGTAAAAAATATTTTTATCGACCAGGTGTATATGTGATTTTGCCTATTGGCAGGCAGATATTGCTCACTTTTCAGGCGGATCCTCATAATGAGTTTCAGTTACCAGGCGGCGGTGTTGATGCTGGTGAGCAACCTATAACTGCTCTTTACAGAGAGGTGATGGAGGAAACGGGATGGATTATTGGGCGTCCCAAAAAAATAGGCGCATTTAGGCGCTTTGTATATATGCCGGAATACAATATGAGGGCAGAAAAACTGTGTCATATTTATTTGGCAAAACCTATTTTAAAAAAGTCTGAACCGACAGAAGCCGACCACACCGCTGTTTTTGTAGATATAGATGTGGCCTATCAGATTTTAGCAGTAGATGGAGATGCGTATTTTTTAAAAAAGTTTGTGGAAGGTGCTTACTGAAATAATTAAACTTGCTTTAAGTAAGCTGCTAAAAAATGATCGAACTCAAATTCAGCCTAAATATAATAAAGTTTAGTTATACAAATTGGGATAGTGTTTCATCATTTGTAATATCTGAATAAGTAAAGCCTGCATCTTTTAGTCTCTGAAAAAAGTCATTAAAACTATCTGGCGATTTTGTCTCAATACCAATGAGAATGGAACCGAAATTTCTTGCTGATTTCTTGAGATATTCAAAGCGGGTAATGTCATCCTCTGGACCTAAGAAATTTAAAAACTCCTTTAGTGCTCCAGGTCTCTGTGGCATTCGCAAAATAAGATATTTTTTCAAGCCTGCAAATCTTTGGGCTCTCTCTTTAACCTCTGGTAATCGCTCAAAATCAAAATTACCTCCTGAAGTTACGCATACTACGCGACGCCCTCTAATTGCCTGTCCTAAATCTTGCAGTGCGTCGACAGCCAGAGCACCGGCAGGTTCAAGTACAATGCCTTCTACGTTTAACATGTCTAACATAGAGATACATATTCTATCCTCTGGTATTGTTATAACATTTGCTAATCCGATATTACGAAGACGGCTAAATGTTTTCTCACCAATCTTACCAACAGCAGCACCATCGGCGAACGTATTTACAGTATCAAGTTTAGTGGGTTTTCCATTAATAAGCGCCTCACGCAGGCAAGCACCGCCTAAGGGCTCAACCAGAGTATATGTGCATTGGCTTCCAAAATAGCTGGTTACTCCAGCTGAAAGACCGCCCCCCCCGACTGGCAGGATAATATGGTCGGGGTTATTGTTGAGTTGTTTCTTAATTTCTACGCCAACAGAGGCTTGGCCAATTATAATATTTTCATCATCAAATGGAGAAAGAAAGTGTAGACTTTCTTTCTCACAAAAAGTTTGAGCTGTGTGCAAGCAGTCATCAAAGTAGTCGCCAGTTAATCTAACTTCAATAAATTCTCCACCAAAAATTTGCGTTTTCTGTATTTTTTGCTGTGGTGTTGTTACTGGCATAAAAATAATACCATTAACCTTCAACTGTCGGCACATAAAGGCAACGCCTTGAGCGTGGTTTCCAGCGCTAGCACACACAAAAGCCTTTTTATCGGAAAATTTACGCATAGCATTGAATGCTCCGCGTAACTTATACGACCTAACGGGACTCAAATCTTCTCGCTTTAACCAAATGTCAGCATCATAAATTGCTGATAGGTGTTCATTTTTTTGCAGAGGAGTTGGAGGAAAAACGTCTCGTATCGCCTTTTCGGCCTGGTCAGCTAACTCGATAAAATGTGTCATAAATAAGCAATGGCTGAGCATTTTCAGCATTGCAAGTATTTTTAGGGATACTTTTAAGATTATCGGTTATTCCTGATATGCCTTTAGTCAATGGTGATCTTGCTCATAGCTTTAAAAAAGGTTAGGGCAATCGAGCGAAAGGGGATTCTAATGTATAAGCCGAAGAAAGTAGTTTTGGCCTACTCGGGTGGTCTGGATACATCGATTATTCTTAAATGGCTTCAAACTGAATACGCATGTGAAGTAGTTACGTTTACAGCGGATCTAGGGCAAGGTGAAGAGCTTGAGCCAGCGCGTAAAAAAGCAGAGTTGTTAGGTATAACACCTTCTAATATTTTTATTGAGGACCTTAGAGAAGAATTCGTAAGTGACTTTGTTTTCCCCATGTTTAGATGTAATGCACTTTATGAGGGTCTTTATTTATTGGGAACTTCAATTGCGCGTCCATTAATTTCCAAACGGCTTGTTGAAATAGCTCAAGAAACGGGAGCTGATGCAATCGCGCATGGCGCAACTGGCAAAGGTAATGATCAGGTTCGCTTCGAGCTGTCAGCTTATGCGTTAAACCCAGACATAAAGGTTATAGCCCCTTGGCGCGAGTGGAATTTAACGAGTAGATCGAGATTAATAAAATTTGCTGAAGATAATCAAATACCCATTGCAAAAGATAAGCGTGGTGAGGCTCCATTTTCTGTTGATGCTAATCTTCTTCATACTTCATCTGAGGGTAAAATTTTGGAGGATCCGTCAACTGCTGCCCCTGAGTATGTGTATCAGAGGACTGTAAACCCGGAAGTTGCTCCAGAGCTTCCGGAATTTATCGAAGTTGAGTTTAGAAACGGTGATGCAGTTGCCATAAATAATTATAAAATGTCACCAGCCGAAATTTTAACTAAACTTAACGAATTAGGAGGAGCTCACGGCATTGGGCGACTTGACCTAGTTGAAGGTAGATTTGTTGGTATGAAGTCCAGAGGTATTTACGAAACTCCTGGTGGGACAATATTACTGGAGGCACATAGGGGTATAGAGCAAATTACTCTAGACAGTGGTGCAGCGCATTTGAAGGATGAGTTAATGCCAAAATATGCGGAACTCATTTACAATGGCTTTTGGTACAGCCCGGAAAGGGAAATGCTGCAATCTTTGATTGATAAGTCACAAAAATATGTTTCTGGGACAGTAAGGCTTAAACTATATAAGGGGTCGGTGAGCACTGTTGGAAGATGGTCAGAATACAGTTTGTATTCTGAAAAACATGTAACTTTTGAAGATGATGCTGGGGCTTACGATCAAAATGATGCAGCTGGTTTTATTCAGCTTAATGCATTACGCCTTAAGTTATTGGCCCATCAGAAGTTGAGAAATAAGTAGCAACCTTCATTGGGATAAAGTAGATCAGGTCTAAGCTCAAATGCCAGTTTCAAAAGTGATTTCTTTTCTTGGTTTACGCTGTCGTTCTGTCTCAGACTTTAGTTGCCCACAAGCTGCCATAATATCTTCTCCTCTTGGAGTGCGTACCGGACTTGCATAACCAGCTCGGTGGATTATGTCGGCAAATTTCTTTATTTGAGACCAATCGCTTCTTTTATATGGAGAACCAGGCCACTCATTAAATGGAATTAAATTTATTTTTGCGGGAATGCCGGCAATTAGTTTGATTAAGCGGAAAGCATCCATTTCGCTATCGTTGACGTCCTTGATCATGACATACTCAAACGTGATACGTTCTGAATTAGATAATCTTGGATAATCCCGTAGCGCTTTGATAAGGGTTTCAATATTCCATTTTTTGTTAATGGGTACTAGTTTGTCTCTGATTTCGTCGGTTGTGCCATGAAAAGAAACCGCTAGAAGGCATCCAATTTCATCCGCTGTCCTTGATATTTCTGGTACGACTCCAGAAGTAGATAACGTAATCCTTTTCCGCGATAAACATATTCCCTCAGGGTCCATGACAATTTTGAGCGCGTCTCTCACATTTTCAAAATTGTATAGAGGCTCACCCATCCCCATGAGTACAACGTTAGAGAGCAATCTGATTTCATTATTAGTGCCGTTCACATTGGTCCATTCGTCTAAGTCATCCCGTGCGATTAATATTTGACCCACGATTTCCCCAGCGGTCAGGTTCCGTACCAGCTTTTGTGTGCCAGTATGGCAGAATGAACAGGTAAGAGTACATCCGACTTGAGAACTAATGCAGAGTGTTCCACGATCTTCCTCTGGAATATATACTGCCTCAACCTCATGTCCTCCAGCCAACCTTAGAAGATATTTTCTTGTTCCGTCTTTGGAGCATTGCTTTGAAACTACTTGGGGAACTTCAATTACAAAATTATCAATTAGAAGGTCACGATAACTTTTTGACAGGTTTGTCATCTCGGCAAAATTTCGAATACCTTTTTGATAAATCCATTGCCAAATTTGGGTTACTCTCATTCTCACCTGTTTCTTAGGGGTCCCTATTCCCAATAGCCTTTCACTCATCAGCGATCGACTCATCCCTATTAAGTTTATCGGCCCAGAGGGTAAAGTACGTGGTACGGTCAAGAGATCCTGAGTTATTGGTAAAGATGGTTCCATTAGGTAAGCGCTATCCAGATCCAAAAGTAGTTGTCGTTTTTTACTAAACTTTAAATTAAGCCGTGATGGCCATACCTTTACTTACATCGTTTTGAGGCATCTTCAACGGCTGCGGTAAAACCTTTAAGTGAGAAAGTGTCTTCAGTTTTTGTACCTCTAGAGGATCTGCCTGTTAGTGTAGCTTTGGCCCCACGTTTCATGGCTTGAACCATTTTTTTATCGGCTTCATCTGTAGGAGCCCATGCCCATTCGCCATTTGTAAACATTTGGTATCTTGTACCATCTATATTTACATCTACATTGCTACCATCGTCGAAAGGGTATCCACCAGTAAATGAAATTTGTCCCATTATTCCTGAACTTGGAATATAAGATACAAATAACAAAATATCGCTCCGTTTCACCGAGACCATTCTCCCATCACGCGTATTGACAGTTTCAATTGGTTGAGATGCAGCCCAGCATTCCTTTGGACTATCTTCCACAAATACCACCCAATCGGCTTGCGTTGATGCTACATTAGTACTTGAGTCTTGAGCAAAAAGAGCGCCTCCGCTTAACAGTAAAATAAACAGAATTAACAAATTTTTGGATACTCGTTTAACCATATTTCCTCGCGTCATTGATTTCTTGGCTCACTATACTGAAATAGCCATTCAAAAACAGATTATTTTATTCTTTATCTTCAAATTTTATTTTAAACTGAAGGTGATTTAAATAAAAGCCCTGATAATAACAATTAGCTAGGACAAATTTTTAATGTTTAATTCTGCAGTGGAGCTCTGTGAAGTTTGGAGAGGCTCTTTAAAAGAAAGTTTGCATGTCGGGCATGCTGTCGTGGTTGATAGCAGTGGAAGTATCGTAAAGTCATGGGGCGATCCAGAACAGATTTTTTTTTCGCGATCATCGTCTAAAATGATTCAAGCACTACCATTGGTCTCTTCTGGCGCAGCAGATAAATTTGGCTTGTCTTCTCAGCATATTGCTCTGGCTTGTGCATCTCATAATGCCGCTAATATTCATACCGTGCTTGTAGAAAAATGGTTGCTTGAACTTGGTTTGTCAGCTTCTGACCTTTGTTGTGGTCCCCAGACGCCGCGTGACCGTGATGCTAAGATAGATTTATTCAAGGCTAATCTTAAGCCTTGCCGAATTCATAATAACTGTTCTGGAAAGCATTCTGGTTTTTTAACATTGACCAAGCACCTTGGAGCTGGTGCTAATTATGTAAGCATTGATCATCCAGTTCAAAAAGCTTGTTTAGAGGCCTATGAAATGACCACAAATGAAATAAGTCCAGGTTTTGGAATAGATGGATGTTCTGCGCCAAATCACGCATTTACTTTGAAAGGTATTGCAAAGGCAATGGCTTGGTTTGCTGATGCTAAAAGCAGATCGGATACATCTTCCAAAAGTGCGGTAAGAATAATAGACGCCATGTTGAGGTATCCTGAGTTAGTGGCTGGTGAGGGTCGTGCTTGTACAGAGTTAATGAGAGCAGCGCAGGGTAAAGTTGCTCTGAAGACTGGAGCAGAAGGTTTTTTTGTTGCGATAATTCCAGAGAAAAAAATGGGTGTGGCACTAAAAGTTTTAGATGGTGCTACCAGAGCCAGTGAGTGTGTGATAGCATCAATTTTAGTTGGGCTGGGTGTGTTAAACCCTGCTAACCCAATTGTAGAAAAATATTTGCAACCTTCGATTTTGAACTGGGATGGGCTTAAAACTGGTTTCATAAAACCACTTATAATGTAGTAATGCTCGTTAAGTTTAATAAACCATATAATGTACTGTCTCAATTTAGTGATAACACGAAAAAATCGGCTGATCGAGGTAATCTGTCTGACTTTATCTCAATTCCAAATATTTACCCAGTTGGGAGACTTGATAAAGATAGCGAAGGATTGATTTTGCTAACTGATGATGGGAAATTACAGTATAAACTTTCAAACCCAAAAAATAGAGTTAGAAAAACCTACTACGTGCAAGTTGAAGGTGAGCCGAAGCAATCAGATTTGGATCTCCTTAGCGCTGGATTAAAATTAAGGGATGGAATTACGCGTCCAGCTAAGGCGACGATAATAGAGCCACCATTACTCTGGGATAGAGTACCACCGATACGAGTGCGAAAAACAGTTCCAGATTCTTGGTTGGAAATCATCATTTCTGAGGGAAAGAACCGGCAAGTTAGAAGAATGACTGCGGCCATTGGATACCCGACATTGCGGTTAATTCGCATAAAAATAGGAGACTATGATCTTAAAAATTTAATGCCTGGAGATTTTGAAAATATTTCATAGCTATGCGTCAAATGCTAATTATTGGTCAAATTGCTGTTAACCCCTCGTCTAAAGCATCTATTATCTGATCCACTTCGTTCTCAGATATCGTTAATGGGGGTGACATCAAAATATTGTTCAAGCCCAGCCGGACCATGGCACCAAATTCATAAGTTTTTTGATGTATTTTTTTCATATCACTAGTGTCTAATGGTGTTTTTTTTCTTTGATCTGAAACGAGTTCAATCCCAAGCATCAGGCCATGCCCACCTCTTACATCTCCCACTATAGTATGTTTTTTAGCCAACTCCATTACACCATTATATAATTGTGTTCCGCGTACTTGGGCGTTGACCTTGGTATCTAGACGTTCAGTTTCTGATAAACATGCTATCACAGCAGCTGCTCCCACCGGATGAGCAGAATAGGTATAACCATGAAAGATTGCTGCATCACCCGTATCGTCATTTTCAAAAACTTCCGCGACTTTATCGGACATCAATGCTGCTCCAACAGGGTAGTATCCAGAGGTAATACCCTTGGCAATACTCATCATATCGGGCTGGACACCCCAATGGCGCGCGCCTGACCAGTCTCCGGTGCGACCGAAACCAGTTATGACTTCATCCGATATAAGTAAGATGCCATGTCTATCGCATATTTGTCTCATGAGGGTCATAAACATTGGATCAGGAACGATTACACCCCCGGCACCTTGAATGGGCTCCATTATAAAAGCGGCAATACTATTTGCTCCTTGAAATGCTATTTCATCTTCGAATGCGGCAGCGATATTTTGAGCTAATTTTAAGGAGTCAGCTTCATTATATGGATTTCTATACGTATATGGGCTTGGAAGATGGAAACAGCCTGGCAAGAGTGGCTCATAGTTTATCCTGAACCGATTATTACCATTTACTGAGGCACCGCCAAAGTGAGTTCCATGATAACCTTTCTTTAAAGAAATAAATTTTGTACGGGTTGGTTCGCCTTTTAGTCGGTGATATTGGCGGGCCAGCCGTAGGCATGTGTCGACAGAGTCCGAGCCGCCCGAAGTAAAAAATACGCGGCTCATGCCGTCTTCAGAAAATAAATTTCGCACCATGTAGGATGCTTCAATTGCCATAGGGTTGGTAGTGCCCGCAAAAGAAGAGTAGTACGGAAGGTCAGAAAGTTGTTTTGTTATGGCTTCCTTAATGCTTTGATTAGAATACCCTAAATTTACACACCATAGTCCACCGACGGCATCCACGGTCTGGTGCCCGTCAATATCTGTTATTTTCACACCTTGTGCTTTGGTAATTATTCTAGGAGGAGCCTCTAATGAGTCTTTTGGATGACCCATTGGATGCCATAGGTGTTTGGCATTATTAGCCTTTAGAAAATTATCATCTTTCATCTTTTTAGCCCGCCTGTAAATTCATATTAAAACCATTGTTAATCTCTCTTTTTACTTTGTCTATAGTTTCAGTAAAACTGCTGGACAATTTTAGTAAGTTATGTCTAACCATCGGTTGCTATGAACAAAAATAAAACTGATCCAAATTACAAAATTATAGCTGAAAACCGACGAGCTCGCTTTGATTACTCAATCGAAGATGAAATCGAATGTGGCCTATCCTTGGCCGGTTCTGAAGTAAAATCACTTCGACAAAAATCTGCGAATATTGGTGAGTGCTACGCAGAGGTTGAAAATGGTGAATTATGGCTAGTCAATTCATACATCGCACCGTATGAGCAAGCGAAAACGTGGGGTCATGAGGAAAGGCGTAGAAGAAAACTTTTAGTGACGAAACGTGAACTTAGCAAGTTGTGGGCAGAGACACAGAGAAAGGGAATGACGCTGGTTCCCTTAGTCCTCTATTTTAACCATAGGGGAATTGCCAAATTAAAAATAGGTGTGGCAAAAGGTAAAAAGAATTTTGACAAAAGATCAGATCAAGCAAAACGTGATTGGGGCAGACAAAAGCAACGCCTGTTGAGGCAGGGAGACTAATGTGAAGTCTTGTCCAATTACTGGATTTAAAATAATATTTTCTTAGATGGTAAAATAGTTTAGTTAGCAAGCTTCTGGAATTTGTGGAAACAAAATGATGATGAAAGAGGACGCAAGGACTCTTGTTTCAACCAAGTGGTTGGCCAAAAGATTAGACAACGCTGAGGTGAGGATACTTGACGCATCATGGTATCTCCCTGCTTTGGATCGAAATCCAGGTGCTGAGTATGCAAAAAGGCATATCCCTAATGCTCGTTTTTTTGATATTGATGATATCTCTGATAATAGATCTCGCCTTCCTCACATGGTTCCACCAGTAGAAAAATTTATGTCTAAAGTCCGCAAATTAGGCGTCGGAGATGGTCATCAAATTATCATTTATGACGGTTTAGGTATGTTTTCTGCTGCGAGAGTTTGGTGGCTTTTCAAGATGATGGGTCATAAGGATGTAGCTGTACTTGATGGTGGTCTGCCCAAATGGATTGCTGAAGGGCTGCCAGTTGATGACGAACCTCCATTAATACGTGATCGACATATGATGGTTGATCAGAAGGCCTCATTTGTAAAGGACGTAACCGAAGTGGCTGCCGCATCAAAGTTGGGGGATTATGAGATCATTGATGCAAGGTCACCAGGGCGATTTAGAGGTGAGGAGGATGAGCCAAGAGAGGGATTGCGAAAAGGGCATATTCCAAATTCGAAAAATGTATTTTTTAAATCTCTGCTAAATGATGATCAAACTTTTAAAAATATATCTGAATTGAAACAGATTTTCCATTCTGCTGGAGTTGATATATCCAAGCCAGTGATTACTACATGTGGATCTGGTGTTACTGCAGCCGTGTTGAATCTTGGGTTGGAGCTTATTGGCAAAACTGATCACTCTTTGTACGATGGAAGCTGGACTGAGTGGGGAATGTCACCAATTCTCCCAGTAGCGACTGGAGATAAAAAATGATTTTCAAGAACCTTCAGCAGCAGCCTCCTGATAAGATACTCGCCTTAATGACTGCGTTTAAGGAAGATCCAAGAGATCAAAAGCTTGATCTTGGTGTTGGTGTTTATAAGGATCCAACCGGTATTACTCCCATAATGAGGTCTATTAAACTTGCTGAAAAAAAATGGTGGGAGATTGAAAGTAGCAAATCATATGTTGGCTTGGCAGGCGACCCTGCGTTTTCAGACGCCATAATTTCATTAGTTTTGGGTAATAGTATTCCAAGAAATTTAATAGCTTCAGCAGCAACTCCTGGAGGAACAGGTGCTGTTAGACAAGGTTTTGAGCTATTTAAAGTCGCTAATCCAGGCGTTCGAGTTTTCGTTTCAGATCCAACATGGCCAAATCATATTTCAATACTGCAATATCTTAATATCCCATTTGAAACTTATAGATATTTTGATAATGAAACCCGTGGGGTCGATTTTGACTCGATGGTATCAGATTTATCGCGCGCGAAGGCAGGCGATGTCATCTTGCTGCACGGTTGTTGTCATAATCCAACAGGAGCTAATTTGGATAAGCAACAATGGAAGATCATTGTTAATTTATTAAATAAAAACGGTGCAACACCTATGATTGATCTAGCCTATCAAGGGTTTGGAGATGGATTGGAAGAAGACGTATATGCCACTCGTTTGATTGCCGAGTCCGTACCAGAAACCGTTATAGCATCAAGTTGTTCAAAGAATTTTGGGATTTATCGAGAACGGGCAGGGTTACTAATGCTTGTTTCGCAGGATAGTTCAAAGCGGAATATAAACCAAAGTATGCTGGCATATTTGAATCGTCAGAATTACTCTTTTCCTCCTGATCATGGCTCAAGACTTGTTTCAATAGTGTTAAATGATAAAGATTTACGTTCTGATTGGATGTCTGAGTTAGAAGATATTCGTAATTCCCTGCTGAATTTAAGGGTACAGCTTTCTAATGAGCTGCAAAAAATCTCTGGGTCTGATCGCTTTAGCTTTATAGCATCACATAGAGGAATGTTTTCGCGGCTTGGGGCTACTCCTTCACAGGTCGAAAAAATGCGCACAGAATTTGGGATCTATATGGTTTCGGATAGTCGTTTTAATGTTGCTGGTCTGAATAATGAAACAGTGCCGGCGTTGGCAAAAGCGATTGTTGAAACTGGAGTTTGATTATATCATGAATGTCTGATTTCTCATTTTTTAATTCCAAATAATATCATCAAAACAGATTTCTTCAATTTTTCTTCGTCCAATCATGGCCATTGCGACTGATGTTTCTTTGCAAAGATACTTAATATAATCTTCTATACCATGCCGGTTGTTTGCCGCGTATGCCATAGACCATGGCCTTCCCATGAATGCAAAATTTGCACCTAAAGCATAAGCTTTAACTAAATCTTCTCCGCTTCTTAATCCTGAGTCATAAAAAATCTGCACATCATTTCCTAATGCGTTCCTGATTTTTGGCAGCATTTCAATTGGGTGTGGTGCTGAGGCTAGTTGCCGGCCTCCATGGCTTGAAACGTATATTCCGTCCACACCGATGCCTTTCATGTTTTGTGCATCTTCAGTATTTAATACGCCTTTTATAACTAAATTATTTGGCCAGTTATCTCGGAGATATTTTAAGAATTCCCAGTCTGCACCGGCTCGTGAGGCGTTACGATTAAAGCTATTTGTC
>LUQC01000024.1 GCA_001627925.1 Rhodobacteraceae bacterium REDSEA-S34_B6
CCATTTATCCTACATAAAACCGCATTGGCCATATATTGTTCCTTCTCCCTATCATGAAATGTATTCAGAAGAGGATATCAATAACCCAATTCGTTCCGATAAAGAAAAGCAGACCAATCATCCGTTACTTCGTGCTTATCAAAATGCAAGGGTTTCAAAATGTTTTTCTAGAGATGAAGTGCGAGAGCATGTGATACCGGCTTATATGGGCTTAATAAAGCAGTTAGATGACAACTTAGGTAGATTATTTCAGTGGATGGAAAAGTCCAATTTAAGTGAAAATACGATTATTATTTTTTCATCTGATCACGGCGATTATCTTGGTGATCACTGGATGGGAGATAAGGATTTTTATCATGAAATGGCTGTAAAGGTTCCTTTAATTATACATGATCCACGAAAAGTTTCAGATAAATCTAGGGGTACTGTAAAAACTGAACTTGTGGAAATGATTGATTTAGCCCCAACCATTTTAAATTTTTTTGGATGTGAACCCAAGCCGCATATAATTGAGGGCCGTGATTTAACTCCCATTTTGACTGGGACGGCGGGCTTTTCCCGAAATTATGTTATCAGTGAACATGATTACCATTGGTCTGAAATGGCAAAGGAGCTTGATCAGCCACAAGATTTAGCGCACACTAAAATGATATTTGATGGTCGGTGGAAATATATAAGATGTGAAGGATTTGAACCTATTCTGTTTGATTTATATTCAGATCCAGGCGAACTTATAAACATCGCTGGTTCAACAAAAAAGATGCATCGAGAAGCAAGGTCTCGTCTGGAGATGGCGCTTGAGTCTTGGGCAATGCGTCATCATTCCAGAATTACTGCAACTGAGGAATTGTTAGACTCGCAAAAAAAAGCGACTAAGTCAGGTATATTAATTGGTTTCTGGGATGAAACGGAATTTGAATCTATAACTGGACAGAAGTTTGAAAACTTGAAAGCTATTGGAAAAAAAGAGAATTAAGATTTTTGGCTTAGGTCAGCATCTTTGTATCACCATCGATAGAAATTGATTGACCAGAAATGCGAGCGCCCATTGGTGAAGCCAAAAACATGATCTGATTAGCAATGTCTTCAGCAGTGACGTACGATTTTATCGATGTAAATGAAAAGGCTTCTTTTTCTATATCAGCAAAGCTTTTCCCTAAGCGTTGTGCTTTTGCCATCAAAACATTTTTCTGTCTTTCACCTTTAACTAAACCGGGCAAGATAGCGTTAACCCTTATGTTGGCCTCACCTAATTCAATGGCAAGTGACTTTGTTAAACCAATAACTCCCCATTTGGCCGCAGCGTAAGGTGAACGAAGGGCAAAGCCCATCTTACCTGCAGCAGAGGATAGGTTTATTATTGATGCGTTTTCGCTGAGCCGAAGTTTTGGGACACAATTTTTTATTAATAAAAATTGACTAGTTAAGCAGATATTTAAGCATTCTGCCCAGTCTGCAGTGTCAATTTCTTCAATTTTACTGGTCGGTCCAGCTATTCCTACATTGTTGATTAGACAGTCAAGGCCTCCTAATTTCTCCAACGCATTCGAACAGAATGACTGAACTGCATGCTCATCTGAAACGTCTACAACTTCTGCGTAAATATCAGGATAATCGTCTTTTAAAGTTTTAACCAAGTGTGGGTTAATATCACAGGTTGCAATTTTTGCCCCCTGTGTATGGAAGCTTTCCAAGATCGCTTTTCCAATACCCGAGCCACCGGCAGAGATAATTACTTTCAAGTTTTTTAACAAAATATCCATGCTCACTATTTTCCAAAATCGCAACTATTCCAGTGTATTAGTACATCAAGCACAGTATTGTTAAAAGTTAATAAGCCTTCAATGCTTTTCCTTTTGTACTTGCTTAGTTTAAGAATTTGAGTTCAATCTAGGCACTGGCAATATGTAAATATCGTTCGGGGGTAAGTTATGGCGTGGGATTCCTATCTTGAAAAAAATCAAGACCGTTTTGTGGAGGAGTTGAGATCATTCATATCGATTCCATCAGTATCAGCTGCAGATGAACATTTTGAGGATGTTGTTAAAGCAGGTGAGTGGGTCGAATCCAAGTTGCAGTCAATTGGCATTTCCAATGCTCGGTTAATGAAAACACAAACCCACCCTGTTGTTTATGGCGACTGGTTACATGCTGGGGAAAGTAAACCAACTATACTAATCTATGGACATTTCGATGTTCAGCCAGCGGATCCATATGAGCTTTGGGATAGTCCACCTTTTGAACCACTTGTTGAGGATGGGAAAATTTATGGTCGTGGTGCGTCAGATGATAAAGGAAATATGTTAGCACCTATTTTGGCAATTGAAGCCCTGCTCTCTAGTGATGGAAAGCTGCCTGTAAATGTTAAATTTTTTTATGAAGGACAGGAAGAAATTGGCTCGCCCACGATTGGTCCATTTATAAAAGACAATATAGAACTATTGAAAGCAGATATGATATTTTCATCTGATGGCGGACAGTGGTCTGAGGATCAGCCGAGTTTGGTTTATGCCTTACGAGGGTTAGTCGGGTGTGAGATTACGGTAACTGGAGCGAGTGGCGATCAACATTCAGGAACTCATGGCGGTGGTATAGCCAACCCAATACACGCATTGTCACATTTAATAGCATCAATGAAAGATCTCGATGGTAGAATAACAATAGATGGGTTTTATGATGATGTTATCGAATTATCGGATGAAGAAAAGGAAATGTTTGCTAAGCTTCCCTTTGATGAAAAGGACTATGCAGAACAATTAGGTGTTCCGGAAACTTTTGGGGAGAAGGGTTATACTGTTCAAGAAAGACTTTGGGCACGTCCAACTTTAGAGCTGAATGGGATATGGGGCGGATATCAAGGTGGAGGCTCTAAAACAGTATTGCCTTCTCAAGCTCACGCAAAAATCACGTGTAGGCTTGTTGCTAACCAGAAGCCTGAAAGAATATTTGATTTAATAAAAAAGCATGTTGAAAATAACCGACTACCGGGAGTCAAAGCTGAGGTTAAAAAACTTGCTGGTGATGCTGATCCATTTCTGGTCCCAAGAGGCCATAACTCCAGTCAAATAGCTGGCCGAGTTTTGCACGATTTATACGGAAAGGAGCCATTGGAGACCCGAGTTGGAGGATCTATTCCAGTGATGTCTACCTTATTGTCAGAGTTGGGTATTCATGCAACCATGTTTGCTTTTGGCTTAGATGACGAAAAAATACATGCGCCAAATGAATTTTTTAGACTTTCTAGCTTTAAGAAAAGTCAAATTGGATATTGTAAACTTCTGGAAGAATTTGGTAAATAACGAACAACTTAAATTGGATGAGATCAAGTTTTGTATTGCCGCGTAGTTCATGTAAAGGCAGTCAGTGAGATTCAGTTAAAGATGATTACTTCTTATATTGAGTCAACTATGATGCCCAGAAACCTAGCCGCAGGACAAGTTTCGGGTGAAGTTTTTGAAAAGTCTCCAACCGAAATTTTTACTGTTTCCAAATTTTCAGACGAAGAAACGGCAAATAAAATAATGGGTTTAATGAAAGATGAAATTCGTGAGATGGCAAAAGGTTGTAAAATGAGTTTGTTAGAAGGTCCAAGAATTATAGAAGGAAAATCCTCTTAATACTGATCTTAAAAGGCGGGAGCCTATTTAAATGGATACATATTTAAAAGTGATGGTTACCATTATAACGGTATGTGTAGTGATATTAACTCTTATTATAATTGTGGAAATGTTTGCTAGTCTTGGTCATCATGAAGAGTATGATGAGGGCTATCATGAAAAACTAGATTATCTCATTGATCGCATTGAACAGTTAGAAAGAGACTAGGGCCATTTTTTAATCTTCTGGAAATGGTGACTTAAAACGCTATCATTTCAAAAATGAAGGAAGATAGAAATAAGAAAAAGTCCGATGCTAGGATAAGCGGCGAAATCGCAGTATATGTTTTGCTTGCCTTAGCGGCCTTTGTTTTTGTTTTTGTTTATCTTGGTTCCTAAATCTATCGGATAAGCAGTAGTTACATTGCCGCCAAAGTATGCTCCAAACCATTTAATATGTGTTCTTCCAATATATCTGCAGCACCAGATGCATTTCTATCTAAAGCGGCTTGAAAAATTTTGTGATGTTCCTGTGCGGCTTCATCTCCCCGGAAAGTAAGAACCAACATTTGATATCTGAGATACTTATCGTAAAGAGTAGAGTGTAATTCCAGTAGGTTTCTTGAATTACAAGCCTGTATAACAGCTAAATGAAATTCCCAATCATAGCGCTTCCAAGTCTCCTTTTCCGAGCTGTCTCCGGAAATCATTTTTTTCTCCATCAACTGTAATTTATGGTGAGCTGCAACCAAGTTACCTTCCCAATCAGCATCTCCATTTTCCACAGAGGTTTTAAGTGCATGACATTCTAAGAGTACTCTAAGTTTAGCAACTTCCGTTAAATCCTCCCTAGATACCTTTGTTACAAAAAAGCCTCTTTGCTCTTCCGCCAGGACAAATCCTTCGCTTGCGAGTCTGTTTAATGTCTCTCTTAGCGTTGAAACACTGGCTTCGTATTTAGTTTTTATGACTTCGAGCTTTAGCTTTGATCCAGGAGCAAGTTCGCCAAAAATAATATCGTGTTTTATTTTCTCATAAGTAGACGAGCCAACTGTGCTTAATTGTTTTTCCATTACCAAATATACCATATAATTTTTTTTTTCTCTTATGATTAGGCAGAGAGAAATTTTTTTTCAAGTTTTATAAATATATGTATAAACCAAAAATACCATATAATATTGCAATCCTCAATTTTTTTGCTTACCAATGAGTCTGGGAGTTTTGGGAGTTTTGTTCGGAGATTTGGATTTTGCGCAATAGCAAAATGTGATCTCAGAGCTAAAGATAATAAGCAAATGAGTGACACTATAAAATTGGTTATTGCAGGCCTGGGACTTGTAGGTAAGCGTCATGCTGATGCAATAGTCAAAGAAGATGACATTGATCTTATTGCAATTGTTGATCCAAGCGAAGACGCGGTAAATTATTCAAACAAAAACAATTTACCGATATATCCTTCTTTAGAAGATATGTTCCTAAAGGAATTACCAGACGGTGTTATATTGGCCACGCCAACGCCGATGCATGCAGAGCATGCTATGTATTGCCTAAATAAAAAGTGTCCAATAATGCTCGAAAAGCCAATAGCGACTTCCTCCGAAGAAGCCCGTGCGCTAGTTGAGGCATCTGAGCACTTTGAAATTCCAGTACTTGTCGGTCACCACAGACGGCACAATCCAATAATTCAGAAGGCCCGTGAAATCATTCTTTCTGGTGAGATTGGCCAAATAAGAGCAATTCATGCTAATTGTTGGTTTTATAAGTCTGATGACTACTTTGAAATAGCTCCCTGGAGAAAACAAAAAGGGGCTGGTCCAATTTCTGTAAATCTTGTTCATGATATAGATCTTATTAGGCATTTGTGTGGTCAAGTAGAAAGTGTACAAGCACAATGCTCACCGTCTATTCGTGGATTTGAAAATGAGGATCTGGCGGCAGCACTTTTGAAATTTGAAAATGGAGCAATTGGCACGATAACCGTTTCAGACTCCATAGTTGCCTCTTGGAGTTGGGAAATGACTTCAAAGGAAAATCCAATTTATCCATCAACTTCCGAAAGTTGTTATGTGATTGGTGGAACGCACGGTTCACTTTCTATTCCAGATTTAACAGTCTGGACGCATAAAGAGAAACGCGATTGGTGGAAACCAATAACTTCAGCTTCAGTTTCCTATGAGCCAGCCGATCCACTTCAAAATCAACTTAGACATTTTCTGAATGTGGTAAAAAATAATGAAAAACCATTAGTTTCTGGCCGTGAGGGTTTTAGGACTCTACAAGTTATTGAGGCAATTCAGAAATCAGCATTGACTCAGCAATCTGTAAAAGTAGAGACTTGAGAGGAGATTCGTTGTTGATAGCGGATTGGTGTACTTAAAAAATATCATATATTTTATATTAAATATTGCAAAATTTAAAAAATATGATAACGAGTAATTAGGTGCTAGTAGGGCACATTTGTATATTGGGAGGACTAATTAATGATTACTAAATTAACTCGCCGTTCGGTTTTGAGTACGATAGCTGCAGCAAGCATGCTTGCAGGTACGACAGCGACTACAGTTGCTGCAGACCAAATGACATTTACGTTGGCAACAGCTGGCTCAGAGACAGATATGAGATCGGCCGCTATGGCAAAAGTGTTTGCGCCTATGGTTGCGGGCTTTGCAGATTATCAGCCTGGGTATAATGCTACTTTGTTTGCTCAGGGAACAGAGCTTGAAGCCATAAGCCGTGGGAATTTGACTATGTCGATCGCTTCTGCGCAAGAACTGGCACAGTTTTTCCCAGAGTTCTCAATTTTTGCTACTGGCTATGTCCATCAGGATGCAGCTCATCAGGTCCGCGTTTTCAATGATCCACTAATGGATCCATTCAAGAAAACTGTAGAGGACGAATTGGGAGTAAAACTACTCTCTGTTATGTACCTTGGACGGAGACATGTGAATTTGCGCCAAACTCGAGATGAGGTTGATGTGCAAACACCGGCAGACTTAGCTGGTGTTAACCTAAGGATGCCAGGTACAGATGCGTGGCAGTTTCTTGGTTCCGCTCTAGGAGCTTCGCCTACACCTTTTGCGTTTACAGAAGTGTACACAGCACTATCCACTGGAGCTGTTGATGGACAAGATAATCCTTTACCTACGGTAGTAGACGCTAAGTTTTACGAAGTGACAAAACAAATTGCTCTTACATCGCATTTAGTAGACCTAAACTATGTGGCATTTTCCAAAGCGACATGGGATAGCTTATCGCCTGAGCAGCAAATGACAGTTCAGCGCGCCGCTGATGCAGCATCAGCATGGGGTCGTCTGAAGCAGCTAGACAAAGAGAACAATTTGGCAGATTTTATTAGAAGCCAAGGAGTTGAAATATACACTCCGGATCTTGATGCTTTCCGAACTCACGTTCAGGCGCAATATGTTGGAAGTGAGTTTGCAGCAAGTTGGCCAGACGGTGTATTGGAAAAAATCAACGCGCTTGGTAACTAAACTCTGACGCATACTGTGAGGGAGTCAAATATGCAAAAATTTGCAAACCGGCTCACTCGCGGATCTGAATTTATCGCCGCCATTATTTTGGCGGCGATTTTTATTATTTTTCTGCTGCAAATTTTTGCTCGTTATATTTCAAAGATAGCTTGGCTGATGCCGATTGAGTCGGTATCAAATTGGATGTCGTCCGTCGAACCAATCGGCTGGACAATAAATCTCATATCACTTCTTTGGGTATGGCTGATCTTTTTTGGTTGCGCTTTTATAGTTAAAGAACGTGATCATGTGACATTCGATATCCTTTATTTAGCTTTCCCTGACCATTTAAGAAAAGTAGCGATGATCATAATTTCACTCATAATGATTTTTGTTTTACTTTGGTCGTTTTTACCCACTTGGGAGGCAATATTTGGTAGCCGCCTGATGGAATTAAAGAAAATCCAAACTTTAAAAATTCCTATAACAGGAGATAAAATACCAATTAAATGGTTGTTTGCGTCTTATATTACATTGATGATTGTCGTAATCTTACGCTATGCTTGGATTTGTTATGATGTTTCCAAAAATGGAGCTCCAAAAGGGGCTATAGAAGAGCTTTCAAAGACTCAAAAGGAAGAGCTCAATGAGTCTTGAGATATTAGCTGGTATTTTTGTACTATTTTCTATGGCAGCTTTGGGCGCACCTGTTGCCTATGCAATTCTATCAGGAATTATCGTTTATCTGGGTGTTGCTGGTCAGGATCTCGCTATAGCGGGAGAAACGATGGTGCAAAGGCTTTTTGATGGCTTTCTTTTATTGGCAGTTCCTCTTTTTATTGTAACTGCAAATATAATGAATGCAGGTTCCATTTCAGATCGGTTACTCAGTTTTTGTGTGGCTGTGGTGGGAAGATTTAGAGGTGGTTTGGGTCATGTGAATGTCATGGCCTCACTAATATTTTCTGGCATGTCTGGTTCTGCAGTTGCTGATGCAGCCGGCATAGGAAAATTAGTTATAGAAATGATGGTAAAAAGTGGGCGCTACTCAAGAGGGTACGCAGCTGCAATTACAGCTGCAACGGCCACGATTGGACCGATCATTCCACCCTCTATTCCGATGGTATTATATGCTCTCGTTTCTAACACATCGATTGGGTCTTTGTTCTTGGCAGGTATATTGCCAGGTTTGATTATGGGTGCAGTTCTTATTGGTATGAATACTTTGATTTCCTATCGTCGGGATTTTGGAAAAGAAGAGCCAGTACCAATAAAGAAATTACCATTAATTACTTTAAAATCGTTTCCTGCGCTTTTAATGCCTGTGATACTCTTAACGTGCATATATAGTGGTGTAACTTCACCGACAGAGGCGGCAGCAATAGCAGCTCTGTATGCTTTTATTCTGGCAGCTGGTTTCTACCGCGCATTGACAGTTAAGTCACTCTATCAGTTATTTGTAGACAGTGCACGCTCATCGGCGTCCGTTGCGCTGGTAATTGGTGCGTCAATGATTTTGACTTACGTAGTTGTAAAAGAAAATATCCCACAAACTTTATCAGAATTATTAGCAGGAGCAGAAATTAGCCCAATCATATTTCTACTTTTAATAAATTTACTGATCCTTTTAGTTGGCTGTATTTTAGATGCTACTGTGATTATTTTAGTAATTGTGCCTTTATTTATACCTACATGTGAGGCTCTCGGCATAGATCTTGTACATTTTGGAGTATTGGTGGTCGTAAACTCAATGATAGGTTTGATTACGCCACCGTATGGAATGCTGCTCTTTGTTATCAATGCTGTAACGGATATTCCATTGCGTGAAATAATAGGCGAAATCTGGGCTTTTTTAGCAGTCTTAATTTTTGCTTTGTTGATCATGATTTTTTCACCAAATATGGTCTTATGGTTGCCCAGATTATTTGGCTACCAGGGCTGAAAAATGGTTTTTGTTAGTTCTGCAATAGTTGAATACGCTGTAGGAAGCTGATGATGTCATTATCAATTCAAGCAACTTGGTTACGCGGTGATATAAGGTCTAAATTAAGCAGAATATCAAAAGCTAAGTTCAAGTCTATAGAACTTACTGAGAATGACTTAATTGATGCAAAAGAAGATGGTGAAGACCTAAAGGCTTTGTTGTTTGACTATGGATTAAGACTATCCATTTTCGAAATTTCTTCCAACCTTCAGGGGATAAATAATAATCCAGATAAAGAAACCATAAAAAAGATAGATTTAAAATTTGAGGCCGCTAAATTCCTTGGTTCAAATTTAATCCTCCTGAAATCTACAATATTAAAACAAAATTACTTGGACTGTTCGTCAATTGATCGAGCTTTGAAATACATCGCTTTGCGTGCATCGCATTTTCGTATCCGTGTTGCTTATATGAACATACCAACTGATGTTTCGATTGGTAAGTTAGATCCTGCGATAAAAATAATTGAGTCAATTGGTAGCCCATATCTTGGTTTGGCTATTAATTCTCTTTATGCCTTATCAAATGGGTCAAGGCCCTCGGAATTACGCGATGTGCCCATTCATCGTATTTTTCATGTTCAGCTTTGTGATGGATATGTGCAGCAGCCTGCTAGTGAAGAGCATTCGCATCATAGTGACATGTTACCTGGCCAAGGAAATCTTAACTTAGCAGGTTTTGTCAAAGTTATTGCTGCTAGTGGATATAAAGGTAGTTGGTCGCTTGCAAAAATTGATAGTAAAAAAGCAAAAGAAAGTTTTATAGACAACGCATATGACGCTTACAGAGCATTAGTTAGTCTTCTTGATAAAGTTGAACGTAGCGATCCACAAATAAAATTTGAAACACCCAATATGCCTGCCAGAGTTTATACTTCAGGCGTTGAATTTCTTGAATTTTCTGTTGATGATGAAAGCCACTATCAAATTACACAAATTTTATCATCTTTATGTTTTCGCATGGAAAGAAAACACATATCAAAGGCTGTTGAGCTATGGCGCCAAGGGTCTGTGAACATAGTTCTTAATAATGAAAAAAAAGGGTTCTCGCGTAGTTCATTTTTAGAACATGGGCCCTCCTTATGTGCGATAGGTCTGCGTGTAAGAGACTCTGCGGATACAGTAGAGAGAGCCTCAGCGTTAGGTGCAAGTTTATTTAGCCAAGCTGTTGGTTCTAGTGAGTTAGAAATTCCTGCAATAAATGGTGTTGGTGAAAGTCTTGTGTACTTTATTGATGAACAGTCCGATTTACATCGTGTATGGGATATAGAATTTAACCCGGTTAACAAATCGGAAGCCGTACAACCTTGTGGTGTAAGACGAATTGATCATATTGCTCAGACAATGAAGTTTGATGAAATGCAAAGTTGGTTACTGTATTATATCTCAACCTTCGAGATGGAGAAAAAACCAGTAGTCGATGTAATTGATCCATCAGGAGTTATTTACAGTCAGGTTTTAGAGAGTCCGGAAGGTGAAGTGAGGTTAAATTTAAATGGAGCAGATAATAGTGAAACGTTTGCTTCTAAATTTCTTACAAGCCGTTTTGGTGCTGGAACCCAGCACATTGCGTTACTTTCTGACGATATATTTGAAACTTCAAAAATCCTTGAAGCTTCACGGTTTGAGAGACTTCAAATGCCTGATGAGTATTATAACGATTTAAAACAAAAATACGGACTAGCCGAAGATTTTGTAAACAAGCTTCAAACTTCTAATATTCTTTATACAAAGAATAATGGGGAATATTTTCAAATATATTCAGCACCAATTTTTGATGGTTTCTTTTTCGAAATTGTTGAAAGACGCGATCAATACCAGGGTTATGGTTCAAGAAATGCCTCTGCTCGTTTAGCTGCTCAAAGTAATTATAAACAAGCAGATAGGACCGCATATGTGTAATTTCTATTCACCTTTGCACCTGCAATTTAAGGACAAGAGAAAATGAAAAAGGTTGATGAAGCTGAAGCATTAGGCAACTGGTGGAAAACTTCTATCATTGATATGGAGCCTGGCCGTATTGAATTTCGCGGTCATCCAATACAAGACTTAATCGGTACAGTAACCTTTCCACAAATGATTTGGTTAATGATAAGAGGGGATCTTCCAAGTTTGGATGAGGCAGCACTCTTTGAGGCTGCTTTAGTTGCCGCAGTTGATCACGGCCCACAGGCACCGTCTATTGCTGCAGCTAGAATGGCTATAACCTGCGGTTTGAGTATAAATAATGCAATGGGTTCTGCAGTGAATATGTTGGGTGATATCCATGGTGGTGCAGGTGAACAATGTGCGGAACTATTTTATGATATAGACGAAAAAATGTCTAAAGGCCTTGAGCTTCAAGAGGCAGTCAAATTGGGCATTGACGGGTGGAATGCTACTCATGGGAAAATCGTTTCTGGTTTTGGGCACCGGTTTCATAAACCAAATGATCCAAGAGCACCTCGCATTATGGCTCTAATTAGAGAAGCCGCATCGAGAAACATAGTATCGGGAAAATTTGCTGAAATCGCAGAAGCTGTACAACGCGAAATTGCAGCTCGGCGTGGCGGCCGTCCTATTGCAATGAATATTGACGGTTCAACAGCTGCCGTTTTTTGTGAATTGGGCTTTCCTCCGCCACTTTCGAGAGGTTTGTTTTGTATCTCTAGATCTGTGGGTATTCTTGCACACTCCTGGGAACAGCTTAATCAAGGGGGGCGAAATAAGGGACCAATGCCTCCAAATTATCTGCCAAAATTTGAGGCAGATTGACCAATGAATCTTGCAAAGAAAGCTTTTCAAATAGGTCTTATTGGCACTGGTCGGATAAGCGATATTTATTTAGAAAATTGTTTAAAATTCCCAGAGTTAAATATTGCAGCTTGTGGTAGCCTTGATCAAGAGGAGGCTGAAAAAAAGGCGAAAAAATATGGCATAAAAAGAATATGCCTCCCTGAAGAAATAATTTGTGATAAGTCGATTGATTGCATTTTGAATCTTACCGTCCCGGCTGCTCATGCAGAAATCAGCAGGAAGTCACTGATAGCGGGGAAGCATGTATATTCTGAAAAACCTTTTGCGACCTCTGTTTCAGATGGTGAAGAAATCTTAAAGTTAGCAAAAGAAAAAAACTTAAAGGTTGGAAATGCCCCAGATACCTTTTTAGGTGGCCGGTGGCAAACCGTCCGTAAAATACTAGACGATGGAATTATAGGGAAACCGTTAGGTGTTATGGCGTACGTTGGAACTCATGGCGTTGAAAGGCATAATCCTAATCCAGATTTCTACTATAAAAAAGGTGGTGGGCCGCTTTTAGATCTTGGGCCATATTACCTTACTGCAATGGTATCTTTACTAGGGCCAATAAAGCGCGTTTCTGGAATGGCTTCCCGTTCCTTTTCGCATAGAGAGATAGAAAATGGTCCGCGATATGGCGAATTAATTGCAGTTGAAGTGGAGACACACTCTCTATCAACATTAGAATTTTCAAACGGGATACTCGGTTCAATGACGATGAGTTTCGACATATGGGATAGTGATACACCCAGATTTGAAATATACGGCGAAGCAGGTACCATATGTATTCCTGACCCTGATCCTGTTCATGGTGCAAATGTTTTTCAAGGTCCTGTTTATTATCGCACCAGAGCAGATTCAAGATGGGAGTTTCAGCCAAGGCCAAAGGATCGTGAAAACTGGAATGTGGCAAATAACTTACATGGGTTTAATGAAGATAGTAGAGGTTTAGGTCTTTTAGACTTGGCGTATTCAATTCAAGAAGACAGACCTGTGCGCCCTAGTGGTGAACTTGCCCATCATGTTTTGGAGGTAATGTGTGGAATACAGGAGTCTTCTCAGAAAAATATATCGGTAAGCATTCAAAGTAGTTGTATCAGGCCCGCGCCCCTTCCCGTTAGTTTTCCAAAGAAAGCAAAGGGAATTGAAGAGGAATTACAGAATGTCAGTTGAAGAGATTAAAATCGGAGATCCTTTTTTTTCGGTGAAATTAATAAAAAGTAACAAGAATATTTTTGTGAACGGAAAGGCGATCGTTTTAAATTTATCGAATTCTCCATTGAAGATAAGGCAACAAGTGCTCGGGCATTTACAATCAGTAATTGTAATTGATACCGCACTTACTGATGTCCAATGCGCTGTTCTTATCGAAGGTCTATCAAATCATCTAAGCGATAGTGATTTACTTAAAAAAGTGTGTATGAAATGGCCAACTGCATTTGAAGTCAGAAAAGAGGAGCGTTTGCGAGGCGTTGAACACTATATGTCTCCTAAGCAGTGGGTTGGTCAGATTGGATTGACTTTTTATTGCTCAATGTCGGTGCCGTTGAAAGTAGGCTTACATAAAGATCATCCATTTTGCCCTTTGCCTGGTTTTCGAGAGGTACATACTCAGGTCATAGGAGTTGGCAAAATGCAGCAGTGCTATCAGAAAGATATACGATCTTTATATATTGAAGAATTAATGGCGCCAGGGGTTACTCACAGGCCAATGTATGATGCCGATGGAAATTATCCATGGCATCAATATGAAACGGTTACACCATCAATATTTATGGCGGTCGAAATGCTTCCAGATGGCGCTAGTCCACCAAATAGTTGAGGTAAATATGACTGAAAAAATTCTTCCAGAGAAGATAACTTTTGAAAAAAAATTTCCAAAGTTTAAAAGACGCTTAAGGTTAGGTATCGTCGGGGGTGGTAGAATTTCTCAAACGCAGGCTATGGCAGCCCGTCTTACTAATCGATGGGAGGTCGTGGCAGGAGCATTCTCATCTGATCCCAAAAATTCCAAGAGACGTGCTGAAGAGCATTTTATTTCTGATGAGCGGGCTTATAGCTCATTTGAAGAGATGGCTATCAAGGAAGCGAAGAGGCGAGATAGAATTGACGCAGTAATGATTACAACGCCCAATCACTTGCATCATGAAGTTGCAAAGGTGTTTATTGAAGCTGGGATCGATGTAATTTGCGACAAGCCCCTAACTAATGCTACTCCTGAAGCAGAGATGCTTGAAGATTTACTTTCTAAGGAAAATGTAAATTTTTGCGTATGCTATACGATGTCATGTTTTCCAATGGTAAGGCAGGCGAGAGAGTTTGTTACTGCTGGTAAGATTGGAAATATTAATCAAATACATGTAGAATTTTTACAGGATTGGATGGTGCCGGAAGAGGCTTTGCTGGCACCCCATGTTAAGTGGCGACTGGATCCAAAAATATCAGGACCAACAAGCTGTGTTGGGGATATTGGAACGCATGCAGCGCATTTAGCTCAATTTGTTTCAAGTTTAAAGTTGACGGATGTAAAAGCAGAATTTCATGTTTGTGGTGCCCCGAAAGCTTTGGAAGATACGGCATTTATGATGACTAGATACGAGGGCGGGGTTCCAGGAACATTGTTAGCTACCCGACTAGCTACTGGTAAAAGGGGTGGCCTAAACCTAAGAATATATGGTTCTGAGGGAGGAATTGAATGGAATTTGGAAAGTAGCGAAGAATTAAAACTAAGTGTTTATGGAAAACCAGATCAAACCATCAGTCGTGGTCATGGTCATGGTGTGTCATCTGATACAGAGCGGTTGGTGCGAACTGCAAGGGGTTTTTCGGAAGGGATAATCGAAGCGTGGGCAAATCTTTATTCAGAGTTTGCAATTGCAGTGGCTGCGCGTCTTGATGAAAAGGAATTACCTAAAAATTTGCTGAGTTTTCCAACTATTTCTGAAGGGGTGGCTGGCGTTCGTTTTATTGAAGCATCCGTACTATCAAACTCGAAAGGTGGGACGTGGATACCGATAAACGGATAAATGTATACTTAAGTGATGTACATTAATCGAAATAATAAAGTTGATTTTTTGTAAAATATCTGATATTATTGTTCATATTGGTTAAAAGCTATTTAATCGGATGTAATATTGGGGCTTTTAAATATGACTGATATGAATAATCAGGGCATTGAAAAAAGCTTATATTCTCTTGCACACCTAACTTTGATTGGTGCGACTCCTGCTGAGCTCGTGTATATTGCTGCTCGTGCTGGATATGATGCGGTTAGCCCCAGATTTATACCAATGCATGTTGCTGGTGAGTTCAAACACTCTCCTATCCAAAAGGATCAGATAATTGCCACAAAAACGGCTCTCGCTACCACTGGGTTAAAAGTCCTTGACGTCGAAATCGCTCGGATCACTGACGAGACGGATCCGCGGTCCTTTGTGCCAGCACTAGAGCTGGGTGGGGAGCTAGGTGCGAAACAAATGATTATGAGTGCATGGACAAAGACCAGGGATGATAGAAGTTTCCTGATTGATACATATGCGGAAACATGTGATTTAGCAGCTCCTTTCGGTATCACTGTAGACTTAGAGTTCCCAAGCTTTTCTAGACTGAGAACCCTAGACGATGCTTTAGACATTGTTCGAGCTGCAAATAAACCAAATAGCGGTATACTTATTGACACATTATATCTGCACTTGAGCCGCGTAGATATTGGAGAATTGCTTCACGTTCCTAGTGAATTTCTCCATTTTTTGCATGTTTCAGATTGTTTGCCTGGCATCGCTGACACGCGGGCCGGGATGATTCAATTAGCACGAGATGCGCGATTATATCCAGGTGAAGGTTGGATAGATTTTAAAGGAATAATAGAGCGAATGCCTCCAGTTCACTACTCTATAGAATTACCAAATCAGAGCCGTGTTTTGGAATTAGGATATGAAGAACACGCAAGGCGTTGTCTTGAATACGCCAAACGAACTTTTGGAAAAGTTGTGTCAAAGAGAAGAAAAACAGCTGAAAAAAATGACTTAGTATTACAAGATTAGAGGAAAAGAATGGGCCGAGAAATTACTGAAAAAGAGCAAGCTCTAGTTGATAAAATGGTCTCTAAAGCAAAGTCCGCGATGGTAAAGATAGAAAATTGGACGCAGAGAGACCTTGATCGGTTAAGCCAAGCAATTGCATGGTACGCGGGTAATGAAAAAACCTTCACAAGGCTTGCTCAACAGGGCGTGGATGAAAGTGGCATTGGGGATAGGGCTGGGCGCCCAGGAAAAAGATTTAAAATTCACATGGTCCTCAGGGATGTTTTGCGCACCCCATCCACTGGTATTGTGGAAACTGATGCTAAGAGAGGATTAGTAAAATATGCAAAGCCAGCGGGAGTTATTGCTTCGTTGATACCTATGACTAACCCCGCCATGACACCGCCGGTAACGGGTGTATCATCTGCAAATGCAAGAAACGCAGTTATTTTTTCTCCTCATCCCAGAACAGCTGCAACTACCTGTGAGATGTCACGTATAATGCGAGCGGCTTGTCATGCAGTAGGAGCACCAGAAGACTTATTTCAATGTATTGAACGGCCTTCCATACCAATGACACAATACCTAATGGAGAGTTGCGATTTAACTTTGGCAACGGGCGGGAAGCCTATGGTTCAAGCTGCTTATTCTTCAGGAAAGCCTGCTTATGGAGTTGGGGCTGGTAACAGCACGATAGTCGTAGATGAAACTGCGGATCTTAATGAAGCAGCGAAGAATATTATGATTTCAAAGACATCGGACTTTGGCTCTGGGTGTTCTGCTGATGGGAATATAGTAATTCAGAAATCTATTTATAGTAATATGGTCTCTGAGCTCCAGGCAAATAATGGATATCTATGCAATAGTGCTGAAAAAGAGTTATTATCTAGAGCGATGTGGGATAATAAAGAAAACCGCACATTCTCCACGATTGCCTGTAAACCTCAACAGCTTGCCTTAGTCGCAGGTTTTGAAATCCCCGAACATATCAAATTCCTTATGGTCGAGAATAATGGACAAATTGGGAGGGAACATAAATTTTCAAAGGAAAAGCTCACGACCCTAATGGCTTTATATTATTTTGAGGAGTTTCCCGATGCACTTAATATTATTCAAAAGATTTATGAGGTAGGGGGAAAAGGGCACTCTTGTGGAATACACAGTACTAGTGACAAGAATATAGATGCTTTAGCTAGAGTTGCTCCAGTTAGCCGCATGATGGTTCGTCAGCCTCAATCAAAATCCAATGCAGGATCTTGGACGAACGGTATGCCAATGACTAGTTCATTAGGTTGTGGAATTTGGGGTGGGAATATTACAAATGAAAACGTAACCATGAAGCACATGATGAACTACACCTGGGTGAGTAAACCAATACAGGAAGATCGCCCTTCTGAGCGAGAGCTTTTTGGGGAGTTCTTTGGTCAGGAGGTTGCATGATGAAAGATCTTACTAAAGATAAAACCGGTCAAACGGTAGCTGAGCATATTGTCGAGTTTTTGAGACACCGTGGTGTTAAGCATGTATTTGGTTTGTGTGGTCATACTAATATTGCGGTATTATCAGCTCTAGAAAAAAGTGAAATAGACTTTGTCACGGTTCGTCATGAACAAATTGCTAGCCATGCTGCAGATGCCTATGCGCGCGTGACTGGAAAAGCATCGGTTGTTTTATCACATGTGTCTCCTGGACTAACAAATTGTGCAACTGGGGTGGCAAATGCTGCTTTGGATTGTATTCCAATGGTGGTAATCGCAGGAGATGTTCCAACTCACTATTATGGTAAACATCCACATCAAGAAGTAAATCTTCATGCCGACGCACAGCAGTATGAAATTTATCGTCCCTTTGTAAAAAGAGCGTGGAGAGTAGACCGCGCAGATTTAATGGCTGAGATACTTGAGAAGGCTTTTCACTTAGCTGAAAGTGGACAACCGGGCCCTGTTTTAGTCAATGTCCCTATGGACATATTTTCAGAGACTATCTTATCAACGAGTTTTGATCGAGTTAGGTCTAATACTAAAACTTTAATAAAGCCATCGATAGATGATAAAGTAGCAGAAGAAATAGTAAATAAATTAGCCCAAGCGAAGCAGCCTATAGCATACGTTGGAGGGGGCATTTTATTAGCGAGAGCCAGTACTGAGCTTGAAGAGTTTATAGATTATATGGATTTGCCTCTTGCACACAGTTTAATGGGTAAGGGTGCGGTTAGCGATGATCATCCTTTGGTACTGGGAATGAGTGGATTTTGGGGTACTTCACTTGTAAATGAGGCATGCTTACAAGCAGACTATATATTTGCTCTTGGAACGCGATTTAAAGAAGCAGATTGTTCTAGTTGGTATCCTAACTATACATTCAACATACCTAAATCAAAGCTCATACATATTGATATTGAACCTCAGGAAATTGGGCGAAATTATCCGACAGAAGTTGGGATTGTGGCGGATGTAAAATCGTCATTAAAAGTATTACTGCGTGCTGCAAAGAGACTATATCCCGGTGGCTTTGAGAGAAGAGAAAAAAGAGATCAGATTGCAGAATTTAGGGCAGATTTCAAAAATAAAAATCGAGAAGTAGCAGAGAGTAACGCTTTTCCAATGATGCCTGAAAGGATACTTGCTGATTTAAGAAAGATACTGCCCGCAAATGCTATAATTACAACAGATGTTGGATGGAACAAAAATGGTGTCGGCCAACAATTTTCAATTTTAGAGCCAGGCTCAATTTTGACACCAGGAGGGTTTGCCACAATGGGGTTTGGACCTCCAGCTGCTATTGGTGCTAAGTTAGCTGCTCCCGATAGAGTAGTTTTGAGCTTGGTAGGTGATGGTGGATTTGGGCAAAACCCCTCAATGCTTGCGACTGCAGTTGAGTTGAATTTACATATTATTTGGTTAGTTATGAATAATAATGCTTTTGGTACAATTGCTGGCTTACAAAAGGCTCATTATGGCACGACATATGGAACATCTTTTCCTGGTACTGCAGCAGTACCTAAATATGGACCTAAATATAGTGAAATTGCCAAAGCATATGGCGCAGAGGGTATAAAAATTAAAACAGCGAGTGAACTTCTACCTGCCCTCGCCAAAGCCATTGAAAATGGCAAACCAACAGTACTTGATGTGCCAATGATTAATAATCCAACGCCAACAACTGGGCACTGGAACATTTTAGATATTTATTCTCCGGATAAAAATGTAAGTCATGTCTCAACTTGAGAAAGCTGTGGTATTAATCTATTGTTTTCGGCTTAAGAAATAATCGGTAGATCGTTAACTTAGTTTTTGCTTATTCTGGCTTCCAAATCGTAATTGCGATACCGCCTAGAACAAGGGCACAAGATAAAACAAATTTAAGCGATATTAATTCATGCATAAAGATCATTCCGCCTGCGGCGGATATTAATGGTACGCTTAGCTGTGATACAGCGGCATTACTCGATGGTATTTTTGGCAGAATAAAATACCATAATGCATACCCTATTCCAGACGTAATCGCGCCTGAACAAATTGCCAACAGTGCCCCAGTATTTGACCATGAAAAACCAGTGTTATTTGGGAGTAATAAGATAAAAATTAAACAAATTGGTGTGGAAATTAGAAAGCTGGCAGTTGTGGCGGAGATTGCGGATTCCGCATTTTTTCCTAAAATAGAATAAATTCCCCATGCCATACCTGCGATTGCCATAAGTACACTTGATTTCATATCAAGAGTGAAATCTCCGCTCGGCCAAAGTAGATATATTAGTCCGGTAAAAGCAATGATTGCACCAATACTTTTATTTTTTGGTACTTGCCTATCAGAATGAAATGATGACGCGAACATTACCAACTGTACTACCCCGAATTGGATCAACACGCCTATCCCAGTCTCAAGCCCTGTGAATGCATAAGAAAACCCCACCAAATATAAGCTCAACGCGGCGGCAGTTTTTAAATGAAGATTACTAAATATTTTTAACGAGTATTTTCTCAGATAACATACTAAAAGTAACGTTATGGCACCAGCGGATACACGGAGCAGGAGAACTAACTCGGGATCCATATTGTAACTTGCTAGTGCAGCACGGGTCAAAAGGGCATTCCCCGAAAATGCCAGCATCGTCAGTAAAACAAGTGAATAGACGTATACCAAACTTATCTTTCTAATAAAGTTTCTTCCATAAACTGCACTTGTACCAGTTTATGAATTGATAGCTAGTATAATACTGTTACCATTAAAAACTTCAGCCTCAAGTATCGCGAATAAAGATTTTGAGAGGTATGCATAATAATCATTAAGATTGACAAATTAGCCAATTATCAGACAAACTTGCAGTAGGTGGAGGCACGTTGAAAGTGTATCAACTCGTTATATGGCAAGAGTGCTCTAAAAGTGGTCAAAAAGGCCATATTAGTTTTACAACGACGCAAGATTTTATTCCCAAAGTAGGTGAGCTATTTTCTGCTCCGCCGCTGTCAGGGCATGTAGTCGGCGTAACGCATGATCTGCACGAGCAAGATTTTAATCTTTCAAAGTTCATACATTTTGTTCAGTTGGAAAAAAAATCATTAGAACTCGCCGATGCGTTTGAGCTTCCAGCACAACTTGAATTTGTTGAGTATTAACTTTCTTTAGATTAAAAAAAAGGCTGCATTAATGCAGCCAGTAGGAGGTTATATGAAGCAGTTGTGTTCGTTATTTGCAAACGGTATGCCAAGTGAGCGACTAGGTGAATTTTTTTAGGGTTATCTGTTGAGATGCGAGATATATTGATCACTGGCCTAACCACCCTAGACTTGATTTTTAAAATGGAGAATTTCCCTAATAAAAGTGAAAAATATAGGGCAGACACTGCTATGCTTTCTGGAGGCGGTAACGCTGGTAATGCTTCTGTGGCTGTAGCTCGACTAGGAGCTAATTCGACGATATTTTCTGCTGTAGGTAAAGATGATGTTGGATCTCTTATTCTTGCTAAGCTACAGCGCGAAAGTGTTAATACAGAATTTGTTTTGACTATAGAAAATTGGCAATCATCTTTTTCGTCAGTGTTTGTAGATATTAATGGTGAGAGGCAGATTATGAACTATAGAAATTCGCTTCCAGAAGGTGCCGCAAAAAGTATCTTGGGTTTTCCGGTTTATGATGCCTATCTTTCCGATAGTAGGTGGAACGAAGCTGCTATTGCTACTCTTTCTTTGGCAAAAAAATTTAAAAAACCAGGCATTTTAGACGCAGAGGCACCCGTTTCGGACCAAGCGGTAGAGCTTGCATCTCATGTTGCATTTTCCAAGCAGGGGCTCAGCCACTTCACCAATAAGGATGATGTAACGGCAAGTTTGAAGCTTATCGAAAATGACTTTAATTCGTGGGCCTGTGTTACTGACGGACCAAATGGCGTTTATTTTCTTGAGGAAGGCATATTATGTAATTTGCCTGCACCTGAGATAAATGCAAAAGACACTCTTGGTGCTGGAGATGTTTGGCATGGAGCATTCACAGTTTGTTTAGCTGAAGGAAAAAGTGAGAGAGAGGCAATCAAATTTTCCAATCTCGCAGCTGCAATTAAATGTACAAATTTTGGCGGACAGTCCAGCATTCCAACCCGCACAGAAATTAATGAATTTATTAATTCAAATTAGGGAAGAGATTATTTTTGCCTTTATTTAATTTCGATAACTTTACAATTAAAGATGAAGTAATTCCGGCTGAAAAACTTGCCTCTATGTTAGAGGCTGATCAGTCTAAGGACTTATCTGTTCAATTGCGAGATAATGGCTATCTACTTTTGAGATCTGTGTACAACCCTTCAGATGTTCAAGCTGCTAGGGACGAGATATTAAAAAGGCTAGCAGAGGTTGGAGAAGTTGCTGAGCCCATATCTGATGCAATTTCTACAGGAACATCGGAAAGGCGTTTGCATTATCCAAATACGAAAGAGCTAGGGGCATTCTGGAAATCAGTCAGTGAAGGTTCGGCATTAAGAAGGGTAATAAATGGCCCGGAAATTACCAGTGTGATGGAGGAAATTTTTGGTGAAAAAGTAACTCATTTTTCGTTTGCTTGGCTCCGGGCTATGCAGGCGGGAAAGGCTAGCCCGGTTCATATTGACCATCCTTATATGAACAGGGGTACCAAAAATTTGCTCACTTGCTGGTGTCCAATAGGTCCAGTTGGATTGGATGAAGGTACATTGTATATATTAGAGAATTCTCACACTTGGAGTGATATTAGGGCACAATTTGAAGGATTAGATGTTGACAGAGACAAAACCCGTCTGGGGCATATCGAAGATACTCCTTTGGCTTTAGCTGAAAGAAAGTCGAGTCGTTTTCTCACCACGTCATTTAATCCAGGTGACTGTTTGATTTTTGGAATGTTCATGGTACATGGTTCATTCGATAATAATTCGCCTTTAGGTCGAATAAGATTGTCTTGTGATACGCGTTTTCAACCCATAAATCAGCCAATGGATCCGCGGTTTTCCGGGAAAAACCCACTAGCCCATTCTGGTTTAGGTTATGGCTGTTTAACAGCTTCGTTACCAATGAATGAAACTAGAGCACCTCGATAGGCGATGGCATGAAAGGTATTTTGCCTAGTCTGAATACTCCATTTACAAATTCGGGTGAATTAGATCTCGATTCCCTGACTCGCCTGGTGCAGCACACGATAATGTCTGGCTGTGGAGGAATGCTCGGACTGGCAGTAGCAGGAGAATACGATACTTTAAATTTTGATGAGAAAATTCAATTTATTGATACAGTTACAAAAGTTAACAAGCGCCGCATCCCTTTCATATGTAGTGTAACGGCAGCTGATGTTGAAGAAAGTATTGAACTTACTAAAAGTGCTAAAAAAAACGGCGCGGATGGATGCTTGTTAGTCACACCCTATTATAATAAACCCACCCAGGAAGGCTTATATCAGCATTATAAAAAAATTGCAGATGAAGTAGACATACCTCAGATACTTTATAATGTTCCTGGCCGGACATCTGTTGATAAAAATCGAAACAGTCGGGGCAGGTAAAAAGTATAGTGCAGTTTTGAAAGAACTAGATGGTCGACTGAAAGTTTGTGGTGGCTGGGCTGTAACGCAACTTATTGATGCAATGGCTCGATCAGTGAATGCTTTCATACCCACTGGATTAGAAAAAATTTATGTAGAGATTTATCACTTATATCAAGATGGTAATAAAGAAGAAGCTCAGTTGTTATTTGAAAAAGTTCTGCCTGTATTGAACTTCTCAAATCAAAATATTGGAACAAGTATTCGGTTTTTTAAGAATTTGCGAGTTCTTGAGGGGCTATTCGAAAGCAATTATTGTCGTTATGAGCAAGCTGTTTTTAGTGAATTACAGGAAATTGAAGCAGCACAGGCTACTTCAATAGCTAAAGGGTTATTAGCAAGACCTGTTTAGAAAAAATGTTATATGAAATTCATTACTTTCATGTTTGGCTGCGTCTTAATTTTTGAAAGCGCCTTAAATTATCTGGCATTAATTCTTTACCCATAACTGCTTTCCAATCTGTTTCTGCCACATCTCCGATATATAGGTCGCCTAAACTGTCTAGTGCTATACTGTGAGGTGATATAAATTGGCCAGGATAAACCCCCGGCCCAACTCCTTTATCTAACCTTGAAAGCATAGAACCTTGTCTATCAAAGAAACTTACAAATGGACCTAAATTTGGGAAATCCTTATTTACCTCAAGGTAAGAAGCTAACTCACCAACAATGAAATCGGGCGAAGAGCCTGCAGTTATCGCTAAACCGCTAGGTCGGTGCATATTATTAATTTGGGTTTCAAAATTACCTAATGTATCAAAAATCTGTATGCGAGAATTCTCACGATCCGCCACATATATCCATCCATCAGTATCGCAACATATATTATGAGGTAGATTGAACTGACCAGGTCCAGCTCCAGCTTGCCCCCAGCTTTTTATGTATTTTCCTTTGGGGTTATAGTGATGGATACAGGCATTATTATATCCATCGGAAACAAAAATATCCCCTGAGGGCGATATTGTGGAATGTGTACATTTACAGAATGGTTTTCCACTCATAAATCCAGAACTTATGCCTGGAGTGCCAAGTTCCATGAGTAGTTCACCAGTTAGGGAAAATTTCCGTACGGTATGATCAAAATTATCGGTAAGATAGATACATTGGTCTGGTCCTATCGAGGCTCCATGTGGATTTGTGAAAATACCGTGACCCCAGGTGCGTAGTACTTCCCCGTTTTGACATAGAACTATTATGGGATGGTGTCCTCTATTGAATAAATACACCTGATCATTGGCGTCTATTGCAATTCCTGCAACATCTCCCAAAATGACTTCATCTGGGAAATTCCCCCAATCTTCTACTGGCGTGTACGTGTAGTTTCCACTTCCTAACATCAAATATTCATCTAAGTTCTTTATATTCTGTATACATACACGCTACAGTAAAATGATTGTTGAATCCACCTGGCTATTCTGTAATTCAAAGGCTTGACAGCCAGAACTGTATACTGCTTAGAATACTCTCTCAGGTCTGTGGAGAGCACTCAAGTGTCAAATAAATATGAGACATTATTTACACCCGTTAAAATTGGACCAGTAACAGCACCTAATCGTTTTTTCCAAGTTCCTCATTGTACAGGAATGGGACATTTGAGACCAAAGGCTGATGCTGCCACGCGAGCGATAAAAGCAGAAGGGGGATGGGGCGTAGTTTCAACGCAGGAGACAGAAATTCATCCTAGTTCAGATTTAACCCCTTACCCTGAACAAAGAATTTGGGATGAGCGCGATATTCCAGCTTTGAGATTAGTCACCGATTCTGTGCATAAGCACGGTTCTCTTGCAGCGATTGAGCTTGCGCATAATGGAAATCATGCAATCAACCAATTAACTCGGGCTCCCATTCTTGGAGTAAATGAGATGAGCGCTGATATCTTAAGTCCTCGTCAAGCTCGGCAAATGGATAAAAGTGATATCAAAAATCTGCGCTACTGGCATCGGATGGCTGCACGGCGTGCAAAGGAAGCCGGATTTGATATTGTTTATGCGTATGCCGGTCATCATATGACCCTAGCCCACCAATTTTTATTGCCAAACGTAAACGATAGAATGGATGAATACGGCGGAAAATTAGAGAACCGGGTTAGACTAATAAAAGAGCTAATCGAAGAAACAAAAGAAGAAGTAGGTGATAAGTGTGCAGTAGCCTTCAGGTTTGCTGTAGATGAAGTCAAGGGCGCTGATGGTATGCAGGCTCGGGAAGAAGGTCGGGCAGTTGTTGAGATGCTAGCGGAACTTCCCGATTTATGGGACGTGAATGTTTCTGATTGGTCAAACGATTCTGTTACCTCAAGGTTTGAACCCAACGAGGGCTATCAAACTTCTTATATTGATTTTGTTAAAAGCGTCACCTCCAAACCAGTAGTTGCAGTTGGTAGATTTACTTCTCCCGACCTCATGGCGAGTCTTGTAAATAGAGGTATTGTCGATTTTATTGGGGCGGCCCGGCCTTCGATTGCTGATCCATTTTTACCTATGAAAATTGAAGAAGGACGTTTTGAAGATATTCGCGAGTGTATTGGATGCAATATATGCGTTGCCTCTGATAACTTGGCAATCCCAATAAGATGCACTCAAAACCCAACTATGGGTGAGGAGTGGAGGCGTGGTTGGCATCCTGAAAAAATTCAGCGTAAAGGAAGTGAAGAGTCAGCTTTGGTTATAGGATCAGGGCCAGCAGGACTTGAATGTGCAATGCAATTGGAGCGACGTGGCTACAAAGTTACACTGGCTGAAGCCAACGAAGAGTATGGTGGGAGAGTACTGTCTGAGTCTAGGTTAAAGGGACTAAATGCTTGGCGAAGAGTGGCAGATTATCGTATTAGATACTTACAGCAGTCAGCCAATGTAGATCTTTTTTTAGATAGTAGACTAACTGCTGAAAATGTGCTCGAGCTTGGAGTAAAAAATGTATTTTTAGCAACAGGATCTAAGTGGCGATCTGATGGAGTTGGCCGAAGCAATCGTAAGACGCTGAGAGTTCAGCCAGCAAAAAATATTTTTACTCCCGATGATATTATGGGAGGCGCCTTACCCAAAAGTGGTCAGCTTGTAATTTATGATGATGATCAAATATATCTTGGTGGTGTCCTCGCAGATCATCTCAGTGATCTGGGATTTGACATAGTCTTTGTAACCCCCGCAAATAATGTTTCGCCATGGTGTGAGAATACGCTAGAGCAGCACAGAATTCAGAGAAGTCTTATAAATAAGAATATTGATTTAAAGTTTGGTTACGTAATCAGTGAGATTAGTGAAGATAGAGTAGAGTTTGAATGTAATTACACTGGGAAAAAACTAGATGTGACCACCCAATCTGTTTTGCTAGTTACTGAAAGACACCGTGAAATCAGTCTATATGAAGATCTAATGAAGTTAGTTTCAGAGAAAGATAGCCAGAAATTTTTTCTAAAATTAGTTGGTGATGCAGCTGCACCAGGTTTAATCGCTGATGCAGTTTTTGATGGTCACTTAGCGGCGCGTAATTTTGAACGCGACGATGGTGAAGTGGAAAAAGAATTCTATATTAGAGAAATTATTTCTTTAAAATAGTTGTTTCTGATAGTTTTAGGTTGGAGGTCAAAGAGTGGAAGAGGGATTTAAGGAACTTATTTCGAAGTACCAAGGGTCTCAGAGTCTCCCTCGCCAATTTTATACGTCTGAGACTGTTTATAAGATGGATATCCAGCATTATTGGAACCATAGTTGGATTTGGGTTGGGCATATAAATCAAATCCCAAACATTGGGGACTTTTTTTTATTCGATTATGGTTATGAGTCGGTGATAATTGCTCGTGACAAAAATGGTAGTGTAAATGCGTTCTTAAATGTATGCCGCCACAGAGGTTCAAGGGTATGTATTGAAAAGAGCGGAAATACTCGGCTATTTGTATGCCCTTATCATGCATGGACTTACGAACTTAATGGAAGCCTGCGTGCTGCACGCGAAATGGAGGATAACTTCAACACAGCAGAATATTCATTAAGAAAAGTCAATCTCCGAATTTTTCACGGGCTCATTTTTATTTGCGTAGCAGATAATCCACCTAATATAGATGAAGGCTTACTTCAATTGGAACCATTAGTTGAACCTTTTGAATTTGAGAATTTAAAAATTGTGCATAGCTCAAATTACCCGGTAGCTGCGAATTGGAAATTGGCTTTAGAAAATTATATGGAATGCTACCATTGTGCGCCTGCCCATTTGGAGTATTCTCGCTCGCACAGTCTAAAAGATCCATCAAGCGCCAATATCGAATTGAAAAATTGTATGCTTAAGAAAAGTATGGATGTGGGGTTATCTGGAGAAGAGCTACATATAAATCTTTTGGAGTCAAATAATGTAGAAATGGACTTCTATTTTTCTCGTTATCCTCTCTTTCAAGGGTACAAAACTGGTAGTAAATCTGGGGAAAAATTAGCACCATTGTTAGGTAGGCTTAAAGATTTTGATGGTGGGACAAGTGATATACAAATAGGCATTTTGAACAACTTCTTATCTTACTCCGATCATGTTATTGGTTACCGTTTTATACCAAGGTCTCTTCAAATAACGGATATTGAAGTAATTTGGATGGTGAGAGAGGATGCGGAAGAAGGGAAAGATTATAACCTAGAAGATCTGACTTGGTTATGGCACTGCACATCTCAGGATGATGAACGCATTATTGCTCTTAATCAAAAAGGGGTTAATTCTAATCACTATGTGCCTGGCCCATTATCAAATATGGAATGGGGTATAAAAGCGTTTCATGCTGGATATCTGAAACAATTAGAAGAAAAAACAAATATTAATTCCTAAAATTTTGTGTAAATTGTTACTGCATAAGAACTATTCCATACGGGGTTTTTCATGAAAATTGGAAATTCAAATTTTGCAAATACCAATGAACCATCTACAGATTCTTTGCATTCCTGGGATAGGCAACACCAATTGCATCCTTGGGCAGCAATGGACGCTTGGCGCGAGTATGATCACATGCTGGTGGAAAATGCAGAGGGAATTTATTTATGGGATGCCTCAGGTAAGAAATTCATAGATGGCCCGGGTGGGATGTGGTGTGTCCAGATTGGCTATGGAAGGCAAGAGATGGCCGATGCAATTGCCAAGCAAGCCATGAAACTACCATATGCCTCACCGTGGACCACGGTCACCGAGCCATCCTCTATTCTCGCAAAAAAAATTGCTGAGTTGGCCCCTGGTGATCTTAATAATGTATTTTTCACAACGGGTGGTTCGACTGCAGTTGATACGGCTATAAGAACGATGCATTTTATGAATAATAGATTGGGAAGGCCAGATAAAAAAATCGTTTTAGCCCGAGAGAAAGGTTATCATGGTTCAACATATTTAGCTTCGACAGTCACTGGTAAGGAACGAGATAAATCTCGTTTTGATATTGAGAACCGCTTGGTTCACTTTTTGCCAGATGTTAATCCTTATCATCGGCCTGAAAAAATGTCAGTTGAAGCTTGGTGTGATCAAAAAGTTGCAGATTTAGAGAATGCTATCAAAAAAATTGGACCTGATAAAGTTGGGGCATTTATTGCTGAACCAATTCTCTGTTCGGGGGGCGTGATCATTCCACCTGATGGATATCATAAGCGTACGTTAGAAATTTGTCGAAAATACGATGTACTTTATATTTCAGATGAGGTCGTGACAGGTTTTGGTAGGCTTGGTCATTGGTTTGCATCTAGTGACGTATTTGGAATTCAGCCGGACATCATAACTTGTGCAAAAGGCTTAACATCAGGATATTTACCATTAGGAGCGTGTATAATATCAGACGATGTAATGGAAAGAATGGAAAGCCCAGATGAATCTGTTTTGTTCTCCAATGGTTATACATATTCGGCACATCCAGTATGCTGTGCAGCCGCATTGAGGAATATTGAAATTTTTGAGGAAGAAAACATTTTAGGGAATGTTCAAAAAGTTATGCCGTATTTTCAAGAGAGGTTAAAACAGCTTTCAAAATATCCCATCGTGGGTGATGTACGTGGAATGGGTCTTCTTGGATGCATCGAAGGAAAACCTGCGCAGGAAGGTTTTACATTGGCAGAAGAAAGAAAACTTGGAGCGCTCCTAGATGAGACTTGCGAGGAAATGGGGCTATTAGTAAGACCATTAATAAATATGGCCGTTTTTTCGCCCCCATTAATAATAAATCATTCTCAAGTTGATGAGATGTTTGATATTCTTGAGAAAGCTCTAAAAAAAATTTCTGGAATTTAACTTTAAATTAGTGAGACTTATTTTTAAGTTTGATGAATTTTGCTATTCGAATAGCAGCCATTTTACCACTTTCATATGCTCCATTGACCAAACCTGCTTTATTCCCTGTCGTTGCTTCACCAGCAAACATTAATTTTTCTGCAATGGGTTCACTAAGCAGTTTTCGTACGCCGTAGCAGCCTGGTTTAACCGCAGAGTAGGATCCTTCGGTTAGTGGGTTAGTCGCCCAATCGGTAGCAAAACCTTTTAAAAAATGCTTACGTATGTTGCCCCCAGATAAAGCCTCTAGTTTGGAGAGTGCATACTCAACAATTTCATTTTGTCCTTGCTTGGATAAGTTCCAGGCAAACTGCCCTCCGATAAACCCCACAATGTAATCGTGCCCAGTTGGCCATGCTAAGAAATAGCAGCCACTCCCGATATCCTCTGGCTCAATATCATATTGTAAGAAACTATTTTCAGTAAATCCTAATCGACTTCCGTCAAAGAGCAGTGGTATTTTTATCAAGAGGCCCATTTGAATACCATCAAGTGCTTTTTGCACATTGCTGGAAAGTGTAGGAAAAAACTTTATTTTTTCAGACTTCAAAACACCAATAGAAACAGTACAAATGCACCCTCTAGCCGTAATTGTACCTTTTGATGTAACAACTTCTACGCCTGTACCTGAATAATCTATTTCATGTACGGTTGTGTTTTGAACGATGGGAAAGTTGTTATTCAAGGTGGCCACTAAGCTCCCTAAACCTTCTTTTACAATAAAGCTTGGTTGGGTGTCTTTTAAATGCCAATATTCCGCTGTCGATATCTGATCGATATCAACAGCGTAGTTAAGCGGCCCCTCCCAATTCTGAAAACATTCGCCGTACGGAACTTTTGGAATAATTTTTGACGCAGGTATATCTAGTCCTCTGCGTCCAGCCTCACGAATAGCTTCTTTTATCCTCACTTCAGACTTATAGTACTTATTTAATGCTGCTTTTGTGGATTTTGTACCGTTTTGCTCGAACATTTCTATCTGTGGGCTTGAATGATCTATGAGTGTAAAATTATTCATTTTACCCAGATCTGAGAATATATTATCGTCAGAGCCAGAAATCCAGGAACAGCCATGATCGACAGGTTGGCCAAGAACTTTACTCTCCGTATAAGCTCTACCTCCAATACGATTTGCAGCCTCTAAGATGATATATGATATCCCTTGTTCTTGAAGCACTCTGGCTGCAGAAAGTCCTGACGAGCCGGCACCGATTATCACAATATCAGGGTTATTTGGAAGAGTTATACCCAAGGTTTTTATCTACTTTCGGCCTTCATATTGTAGAAGAAGCTATAATGCAGTCGTAGTGTATGCAACCTGTCAGATTTCCGTGTTTTTTCTTAGATTTGGCACCAATAGTGATATTTCTCTATTTAAGCCTTCTAATTTGTCTAGACTCATTACAAATTAATGTATTTTATGAATCGCATGCTATGAACTTTAATTAAGGAAGTGGGAAAAATGAGAAAATCTTTAAGTTACTTGGTGGCTGCAACAGCGTTGTCATTTAGTGCTCATGCATTTGCAGCTGACAGTGAGCTGGTCGTATTTGACTGGGGTGGATATGAAGACGAAATGTTCTTCCAAGATTATATGACAAAATATGGGGATGCGCCAACTTACTCTTTCTTTTCAGATGAAGAAGAAGCTTTTCAAAAAGTACGCGCAGGTTTTCGAGCTGATTTAGGGCATCCATGTTCGCAGTCAGTCGTTAAGTGGAGAAATGCAGGAATTATAAAACCGATTGATACCTCAAGACTGAAAAATTTTAGTAAGGTTGATCCGGGTTTTGCTGGAATGGAAGGTTTTCAAGTCGATGGCGTGCAATGGGCACTTCCTATAGACTGGGGCGCTACGGCCTTAACATATAATGCAGAAGAAGTGTCGGCAGAAGAAGCAAGTTCTTTGTACGTTTTTGCTGATCCGAAATTTCAGGGACGAGTTTCTATAATTGACAATGTGGATGATGCTTACGCACTTGGTTACTTGGCTGTTGGCGTTATGGATTGGACAAAATCGACAGATGCAGACTTTAAGAATGCCTCTGATTTCCTAAGAAAAGTGCATAAGAATGTACGACAGTATCACGCAGATGGTGCTGAAGGGGCGGCCCTAATGAAGAGTGGAGAGATTCTTCTTGAATGGACATGGAATGAAGTGGCTTTTACGCTCGGCTGGGAAGAGGATGCACCAGAAACTGTATTCAAAAGGGATACAAAAGAGGGATCCTCAACTTGGGTATGTGGCTATACAATGATGAAAGATGCACCAGGTTCAGAACAAAAAGCATATGATTTTCTTGATGCGTGGCTGTCTGATGCATCTGCCGAGTATATTGTTACCGAGTGGGGTTACGGGCATACTAATAAAGAAGTAATGGCTACCGTTGGTAAGGAAAATGGATGGGAACCACTAGCAAGTTATACCGAGGGTTCTTTATTCCAAAAGCCGTCAGATCCGGCGCTTAGGGAGCGAATGATCAAAGAATGGGAACTGATCAAAAGTGGTTTCTAAGGAACCACTTTTAGATACTTTCAGAGGCGTATTTCGCCTCTGATATTAATTTGAAAAAGCCATTATATTATTAGTATCGGCTTTTAGATAAATTTTATCACCTAAAGAATAGTTAATCTGATCAACAGAATTTTGTGACGATATTGTAAGGGTTTCATTTGATCCGCATGAAACTTTATAACAGGTAGTTTCACCAAAGTATGATACATCAATTATAGTAGCTGTTATAAATGCTTTTGAACGGGAAGGTTTTCGGATAATTGAAATTTTTTCGGGTCTGATACCCAAAATAATTTTATTTGATGCGTTACCAAAAACCCTTGATTTGTCGATAGCTATTTCACCAAAAATTTCAGAGCGAACAGTGAAATTTTTGTTTTCTACTATGTTCCCGTTCACGAAATTCATTTCACCAATAAAGGAAGCCACCTCTTTTGATGTTGGAAATTCATAGAGTTCTTTTGGTGATGCTTCTTGTGCGACCTTTCCATCGAACATGACGGCAACCTTATCACTCATCGTAAGTGCTTCTTCCTGGTCATGCGTTACAAGAATAAAAGTAATTCCCACCGCTCTTTGCAAATGTCTAAGCTCTGACTGCATTTGCTCGCGTAATTTTTTATCTAATGCTGACAAAGGTTCATCTAGTAGCAGAACTTTCGGCTTAAGTATAAGGGCACGCGCCAATGCAACTCGCTGTTTCTGGCCGCCAGAAAGCGCGTTTGAAGAGCGCTTGTTGAATCCCGAAAGCCCAACTAATTCGAGCGCTTCATCAACAAGTTTGTTCCGATTTAAGCTTGGATCCCGTTTACTTCGCAATCCATAAGCAACATTCTCTTCGACATTTAAATGTGGAAAAATTGCGTAATTCTGAAAAACCATATTTGTTGGCCTGAAGTTAGGCTCGATTCCTTCCATTGAGGAATTATCAATGAATATTTGACCAGAGGTTGGTTGTTCAAATCCTGCGATTAACCTAAGCAAGGTAGTTTTCCCGCAGCCCGAGGGGCCTAAAAGAGAATAAAACTGGCCCTCCTCAATAGCTACAGACACTCCATTAACGGCATTAACATCCCCGAAACTTTTATAGACATTTTCTACCTGAACTAGCTTACTCATTTGTTTAAACTTCCTTTGAAATTTAGAGTACTGTATTTTGTGTTTTTGCCGCTCTTCTTCTGAAATATTCACTCAAAGATAGTAGAATTAGCGAAACTATAATTAGAATTGTTCCCAATGCCATTGTCGTTGGTAGTTGTTTTGGAAAACGAAATAAAGACCATATGTAAACTGGTAAAGTCGTTTCTGTTCCTGTTAAGAAGAAGGCAATTATGAATTCATCTAGTGAAAGGGTGAAGCCCAGAAGCAGGCTGGCCATTATTCCTGGGTAAACTAGAGGAAGTATTACGCGGCGAAACGTTCCAAATTGGGTTTCACCCAAGTCTAACGAAGCTTCTTCCAAACTAATGTCCAGGTTATTAAAAGCAGAATTCATTATTAAAATAGAAAAGGGCATTATTAATAATGTGTGACCTAGAACAACGCTCCAGAGGTTTAGTGGTAATCCAAGCTGAATAAGTACGATCAAAAGGGAAACGCCCACTATTATCTCTGGAAGAACAAGAGGTGCCAAAATAAAGGTCAGCGAAACCTGTTTTCCAGGAAATTGGTATCGGCTGGTCGAGCGTGATGCAAGCGTGCCGAGGATTGTTGCGAAAATACTTGATGATGTGGCTACGATAAGTGAATTCCTCAAGGCTTCATGCAAGGTTTCTTGATATAATAGAGCCTCAAACCAACCGGTAGTGAACCCAGATAATGGGAAAGCAATTATTTGGCTTGAATTAAATGAAAAAATTGGCAGAAGAAGCGCTGGTGCGTATAAAAAAATTAAGTAAGTAATTGCAAAGATTTTTAAAAATTTACTAGATCTACCCATACTAGTACTTCCTCAAGTACTTTTTGTTAACTAAAACAAAAACAATTGATATGAATGCTACAATGACCAGAGATGATACGGATAATGCAGCGGCAAGTGGGGCGTTATTAGCTTTGGAGAATTGGACTTGTATCATATTTGCTATCATTAGGCCGTCAGTACCGCCAACTAACTTTGGTGTGATATAGTCTCCAACCGTTGGGATAAAAATTATCAAGGCGGCTCCTACGACCCCTGGCATAGATAGTGGTAGTATCACTCTAAAGAACTGACGAAATGGTCCATCACCTAAATCTCTACTTGCCTCAAGAAGGGATCGGTCGATTTTTTCAAGCGAAACAAAAATTGGTAAAATTGCAAAAGGAGCCCATCCATGTGTCAAAGCTATAATAACGGCATTAGAATTATATAAAATAAACGTCAGTGGTTCGCTTATCATTTCTAACCACAATAAAAAGGAATTAAGCACGCCATTGTAGCCAAGAATTACCTTCCATAAAAACATTCTAAGTAGGTAGCTTGTCCAAAATGGTATGGTTATTAAGAACAACCAGAGGGCCTTTCTGTTACCTCCATGGAATGAGATGAAATAGGCCATTGGATAGGCGAGTAAAACGGTAAAAAATGTTACTGTAAGGGAAATTGTTAAAGATCTTGAAAACAGTAATTGGTACACTGGCTGTGTAAATGCCTCGATGTAATTATTTAAAGTGAATGTTCTATTCAGCACTAAGTAATCTTGTGTCCAAAAACTTAATAAGAACATCATAGTCAGTGGTGCTGCTAATAAGACAAGACTGAAAGTTAAAGGAGTGGAAAGAAGCTTCCAGCCTTTTCTCGTCTCTTGTTTAATTTGAAATTTTAAAATTTTTATCCTCATTATCCTTAACGCAGGGTACGAACTCTTCACTCAAGCGAGCAATTCTACCCACAAGCTTATAATGCTTACAGCCTTAATTTCGTCAAGTTCAATAACTAAAATCTAAAGTGTAATTAGTGTCAGAAAATGTTTATGTGCTGAGTTCTAGTTGGTTTAGTTCGCTTCTTCTATTGAATGTTCTACGTTCTCCGAAAACACTGCGACTGTACATCCATTTTCAGAGTATGAGTTGTGTTCCGTGCCTGGCGCTAACCAAACTACATCGCCAGCCGAATATATGGTGCCATCATTATCCCTTAGTTGTCCCTCTATAACGTAAAACTCTTCCGCCCCACCGTGACGATGAGGGACAGATGATGATCCTGGCTCCATTTTGTAGATATAAAACCCAACATCTCGCGGCATGGTGGGGTTTAGCTTTATATAAGATGTTCCGGTTTCTCCGGTAGTTTTTGTATCGTAAGGAGTAAATTTAGCAGTTTTTATATTAACTACTTTACGCTCATGAGAATTTATAGATTTCAAGATTATTTCCTCTCAGCCTACATATTAAAGATAATGACTTTTTGATTTATTTTTGTCTTTGTTCTGCAAGAAGTTTCTCGTTTGCCTGCATTAGTTTACCTGTTTCTGGTTCTGGGCCCATTAAAACAGGAAAATATTCTCTTAAAGTATCGTGGTATGCTTTTACCCCATATTCCAAATCAGATAACAAGACACCTTGGTACGCGCTTGAGAATGCTGCCTCCCAAGACCACTCGATCAACTGTTCGTCTTCTTTGCTGGTTAGTCTATCAATTCTCATGCTTAGATATCTTGAAATTCTCATTTCTCTATCTTCGTCAACATATTTATAATTACCCCCACGCTGTATAGTTTTTCCGTTTTCGATAGGGTATTCCTGATAAAAAATAACAGAATCTGGGTATAGACCAAAAACAAGATTCGGGAAAACGCCGATATAAAGCCAACATTTCTTGTGCGATTCGTCCAAAGTATCTTTGGCACGCAATAATTTCTTATAATTTTTAACGCTCCAAAGACGACCTAAGCCTGAACTGAAAGAACCCACTGATCTAGAAAGCCCATCCTCCAGGGGCTCATCATGATAATTTTTTCCAAAAAGATCATGCAATCCCGGATGCGCCATAGGAACGTGATAGCCTTCATTGTCAACATCGCGAACACATTTCCAATTTGCATTAACCTCTTCGGTCCAGAAACCATCTCCAGAGGCCTGTAAATCAGCAAGTTCATATTGTGAAACTTCACTGTCAAATTTTTTTAAAATTTTTGATGGCTTTGGTTGTGGTCCAGGTTGAAACCTAACAAAAATAAAGCCATTCCAAATGTCCATTTCTAAAAGCGGCAGTCCATATTTGACTGGGTCTAAACCGGGGAGTGAAGATGGTTGGGCAGCACCGCGAAGTGTTCCGTCTAAGTTATACGTCCATCCATGAAAAGGGCAAGTTATTGCTGATCTACAATTACCCGCCTCTGCGGCTAATACTCTTGACCCACGATGTTTGCATAAATTATGGAATGCCCTCACCGTTCCGTCAGCGCCTCTTATAACCAGTGCACGCTCACCTATTAGATCCCATGTGACAAAGTCACCAGTATTGGGTATGTCGTTGCTATGGCAAATTAGCTGCCAATGGCGTCTGAAAAATAGATCTTTTTCTGCTTCGAACATTTCTTTGTTGAAAAAACTCCAGGCTGGTAAACCTGAGCGATCCCAATCATTGGGTATTTTTGAATACTCTTTACTCAATGCATACACCTTTTAGGAAAAATCATAAACTCTTTGCTATTGTTAGCAATTAAAAAAAGAAAGCATACCGCCTAGATGGTATGCAAGAAATAAAACACTTCTGCTCTTTAGTAACAATAAATTGACTGATTGAAAAAAAAGTGCTCACCTACATCAATCAAGGAGAGAAAAAATGATTTCAATTACACGTAGATTTTTATTGGTTGTCACACTTGCTTGTTCAAGTGTGTTGATGGCCAGTGCTTCATATGCTGATAAGATCAAGGTTGCCGCAATATATACACTTCCAGTGGAACAGCAATGGATCAGCAGAATACACAAAGCGCTGAACACCGCCGCTTCACGCGGTGATATCGAGTATGTTTATTCGGAGAATATCGCCAATACTGATTATGAGAGAGTAATGCGGGAATATGCCGAGCAAGGAATGCAATTAATTGTTGGAGAAGTGTTTGGTCTAGAGCGCGCTGCTAGAAAAGTTGCCAAAGACTACCCTGACACTGCTTTCTTGATGGGCTCATCGTTCACGCCTGTTGCCCCAAACTTTTCCGTTTTTGACAACTGGATTCACGAGCCTTCATATCTCTCTGGTATGGTTGCAGGTGCTGCCACCTCATCCAATTTAATTGGCATGGTTGGTGGGTATGCTATACCAGAAGTAAATCGTCTTATGCATGCTTTTATGGATGGTGCCCGAGAGGTAAATCCAGATGTTAAATTTTTGGTGAACTTTATCGATAGTTGGTACGATCCTCCGAAAGCAAAGGAAAGTGCCTTCGCTATGATGGATGCTGGCGCAGACGTAATGTATGCGGAAAGATTTGGTGTTTCTGATGCAGCTGTAGAGCGTGGCGTAAAAGCTATTGGGAATGTTATTGATACCTCGGGTGATTATCCTGGAACGATAATGGCATCGGCTATTTGGCATATGGAAGCAACTATAGATAAAGCTGTATCGCGTGTGGCAGACGGATCATTCGAAGCTGCGGATTATGGACAGTACAGCTTTATGGCTTACGGTGGTGGATCACTAATTATGGATGAAAGTCTCATGTCGTCAGAAACAGCAGCAGCTGTAAAGGCCAGAGAAGCTGAAATTTTGGATGGTCTGTTCAGGGTTAACGTTAACGACGCCCGTCCCACTTCTGATAATTAAAAAGTAATAGCGCTGGCCACAAAGGTGGCCAGCGCATTTCAAAAATGGAAGCATCGACTGTATTAAGGCTCAAGGGGCTTACCAAGCGCTTTGGCCCAATTTTAGCTAATGATGATATAACAATTGAACTTCAAAAGGGAGAGGTTCTAGCGCTTCTTGGCGAAAATGGGGCGGGCAAAACAACGCTTATGAATATGTTGTTTGGCCATTATTTGCCTGACTCTGGGAACATTGAAATTAAGAGGACAGATGATAATTTGGTCCCCTTAGAATTGGGTGATCCCAGTGCCGCCTTAGCCGCTGGCATTGGTATGGTTCATCAGCATTTTACTCTTGCGGAAAACATAACGGCTTTTGAAAATATTACTCTCGGTGCTGAGTCCCTATTTTCTTTAAGGCGTAATCAGAAAAAAGCTCAAACAAAGATTAAGAGTATAATGTCGCATAGTGGCCTAGATGCACCGCTCGATATTCCAGTAGGCAAGCTCTCTGTCGGTGAAAGACAACGAGTTGAAATCCTTAAGGCTTTATATCGGGATGCCCATATTCTTGTACTTGATGAGCCAACAGCAGTTCTGACTCCACAAGAAGCAGATTCTTTATTTTCAAATCTAAGACGAATGACTAATCAGGGTCTATCAGTTATTTTCATAACTCATAAAATGCGAGAAGTTTTATCTTTTTCAGATAGGCTTGTTGTATTGCGTGATGGCAAAAATGTTGGAAGTATGAAGACTTCAGACGCTAGTGAAAAAAAAATAGCACGTTTGATGGTAGGAAGTGAGACACAAAAAGTGTCTTCAAAAAGAATTAAACCCGGCGGACCAATTTTATCATTGAATGAAATTTCTGTGGCTGGCCAATCAAAAAGAGATTCGCTCCATGAAGTTAATTTAATTCTAAACTCAAACGAGATCTTGGGAATTGCAGGGATTTCTGGAAATGGTCAGAATGTACTGGCTGATCTTATCTCTGGTCTGGTAGCGCCTGATAGGGGGTCAATAGTTTTAAAAGGCGTAGCTATTGAAAACATAAGTCCTTTTAATATGATAAAATCTGGTTTTGGGCGTATACCAGAAGACAGGCACCGACAGGGTATTGTCGGAGGCTTAAGTGTATCTGAAAATATGATAATAGAACGCCTGGATGATCCTCAAATACAGAACTTTGGTTTTCTGCGCTCATCTGTAATTAATAAGAATGCGAAAACATTATCAGAAAAATATGACGTGCGAGGTCCAGGTATTGATCAGGCGTCTCGTTTATTATCAGGGGGAAACATTCAGAAACTTATATTAGCTCGAGTTTTTGAAAAGCAACCGGAGATAATACTAGCTAATCAACCCACCCGTGGACTTGATATGGGGGCTGCATCGGAAGTTCAAAAACACCTAATTGAAGCTAGAGATAGGGGTGGTGGCGTCATTCTCATTTCTGAAGACTTAGATGAAATCTTAGGTTTGGCCGACAGAATAGTAGTCATGAGAGATGGTAAGTTACATGATGCTATTTCAAACAGTCGAGAGGATATCGGCTTAATGATGGCGGGGGATTCTACATGATCCGCATCGAACCAAGGGAAAAAATATCTAATAGTAGCACAGTACTTATACCAATTATCGCAGCTGTAGTTTCTCTATTATTTGCTGCCATACCTTTACTAGCAGCTGGCGCTAATCCTTTTGTCGCTTATGTTGAAATGGCCAAGGGCGTTTTTGGATCTGTTTTTGCTATTTCGGAAATGTTAACGCGTGCTACACCACTTATCTATACTGGTCTTGCAGCGGCAATCGCATTTCGGGCAAAACTTTGGAATATAGGTGCCGAGGGTCAACTTTACCTTGGTGCGATAGCCGCTGTAACAGTAGGCTCAGGTTTTTTTGACCTACCTGCTGTCTTATTATTACCTCTCATTATAGTTCTAGGAGGCTGTGCAGGTGCAGCAGGTATGGCAGCGCCAACATATCTGAAAGTACGTTTTGGGGCTGATGAGGTAGTAACGACGCTTTTACTCAATTTTATTATAATTATATTCCTTCAGATGTTATTGGAAGGACCGTTGCAAGATCCAATGGGTTTGGGTTGGCCGCAATCAGCTCCAATTTTGGATCAAGGAATGTTTCCACCATTAATTGATCGGATGCGCATTCATTCTGGCTTGATTTTAGCCGTTCTTTTAGCAGTCATAGCCCATTTTATGATAAAGTACTCAGTTTGGGGGTTTAAATTAAGGGCGGTTGGGGAAAATTCTGCTGCGGCTAAGCACGCTGGAATTAACATAAATCGTTCACTTTTTGGTGTAGCGCTTCTTTCTGGTGGTCTTGCGGGGCTTGCGGGAGTGAGTGAAGTTGCAGGATTAAAAGGCTATCTAACAGCAGACCTTTCACCTGGTTTTGGATATGCCGGAATAGTAGTTGCTATGTTAGCGGGCTTATCTCCACTTGGTGTTTTGATAGCATCAGTTTTTATTGCGTCTGTATTTGTTGGTGCAGATAGTATGAGTAGGGCAATGGGGATTTCATCTTTCTTAGCGGATTTGGTGGTATCTGTATCGCTTTTATGTGTGCTAGTTGGAGGTTTCATATCAAAATTTAAGATTGTCCGCGCTGGCACAGGGAAAAGATTTAAATGATCGATATCCTTAATATATTGCTTACAGATAGTTTTTGGGCGGCATCTCTAAGGATTGCAACACCCCTAATTTTTGGTGTTTTGGGAGCTTTGATTTGTGAAAGATCTGGCACCTTAAATCTGGGAATTGAAGGTATCTTTGTAGTTGGCGCAATGTGCGGGTGGATGGCTACATGGTTGGGTGCCGGATTATGGGGAGGAATTATAGTCGCGTTTATATGTGGTGCGTTCTTCGGGTTAATACATGCAGTCCTTACCGTACCACTAGGTCTTTCGCAGCATGTTAGCGGGCTTGGTATAACTTTATTTGCTACCTCTGTAAGCTATTTTACCTACCGAACGGCTTTGCCAGATGTGGCATCACCTCCAAGAATTGAGCCATTTCAACCACTGGACATTCCGGTGCTCTCAGATTTGCCATTTGTTGGATTAGTTTTGTTTCAGCAAACGGCTTTAACTTGGCTTGCTTTACTCATGGTGGTATTAGTTTGGTATGTGCTCAATCGTACAAACCTTGGATTGGCGATTAAAGCGGTTGGAGATAATCCAAACAGCGTGGATGCTCAGGGTTTATCGGTTTACGCCATTCGAATGTGGGCGATTGTTATCGGCTCGGCGCTAATGGCTCTTGGAGGAGCGTTTTTAACAATGAGCGCATTTGATGCATTTTTCTTTGGAATGGTTAATGGTCGTGGCTGGGTTTGTATTGCACTTGTAATTTTCGCAAGTTGGAGGCCGGGAAAAGCTCTAATAGGTGCGCTTTTATTTGGTGCATTTGACGCTTTACAAGTAAGACTGCAAACCGAGATGGGAGCCTTTGTTCCCGGGCAGGTATTTTTGATGGCTCCATATGTCTTGTCAATTGTGGCATTGGTTATTGCAGCAAGGTCTGCAGATTACCCGAGGGCTTTATTGACACCTTGGTTCAAGGGGCAAAGGTGAGGTTATAAAATGTTTGATTTGATGATAAAGGGTGCCAGGCTTACGGATGACGAGGGCGAGTTTGATATTGCCTGTAAGGATGGAAGAATAGTTGAAATTTCGAAATCGATATCGGGTGAAGCAAATGAAATAATTCATGCGGATGGATGTCTCCTGTCCCCGCCATTTGTTGATCCACATTTTCATATGGATGCCACTTTGTCATTGGGCACTCCAAGGCTCAATGTTTCTGGTACGTTGTTGGAGGGTATTAGTTTGTGGGGGGAACTCAAACCGCTACAATCGATTGACGATATTATTGCAAGGGCTATAAAATACTGTGATCTTGCAGTTGCTAAAGGTATAGGAGCTATACGTAGCCATGTCGATACATGTGATGATGAACTTAAAGGTGTTCAGGCGTTGCTGGATGTGCGAGAAAAAGTCAAAGGGTACTTAGATCTACAGTTGGTAGCGTTTCCTCAAGACGGCGTTTTGAGAGACCCAACGGCATTAGAAAACACCAAAAGGGCTTTGGATATGGGGGTAGACGTTGTTGGAGGCATCCCCCATTTTGAAAGGACGATGTCTGAGGGTGTGCGAAGTGTTACATTGCTATGTGAAATTGCTGCTGAACGAGGTCTAATGGTTGATATGCATTGTGACGAAAGTGACGACCCAATGAGCCGTCACGTAGAGACACTTGCTTTTGAAACGAAAAGATTAGGTTTAGAGGGTCGCGTTTCAGGGTCACATCTCACTTCAATGCATTCTATGGATAACTATTATGTTTCTAAGTTGATACCCTTGATGGCTGAATCACAATTAAACGTAATACCGAACCCTTTGATAAATATAATGCTGCAGGGTCGGCATGATACTTACCCAAAAAGAAGGGGTCAAACTAGAGTGAGGGAATTACGTGATGCAGGCCTCAAAGTTGGTTTTGGATCAGATTGCGTAATGGATCCATGGTATTCTCTTGGCAAAGCAGACATGCTAGATGTGGCTTTCATGGCATTACACGTAGGACAACTATCCAGTCGTGAAGATATGGATTGGTGTTTCGATGCTGTAACTAAAAATTCTGCTGATATTATGGGATTGGAAGAGTACGGGATACAAAAAGGTAAGCTAGCAAATTTTGTTTTACTGCAAGCAAAAGACAAGATTGAGGCTATTAGATTGCGTGCCCATAGATTATTGGTTGTTAGAAATGGCAATATCATTTCACGGTCTGATCCAATAAAATATACATTGTGTAAGCAAGAAGGTAATTTAGACTTTACTGAGTTAAATTAATCGATCTTCAGGTATTAGAACAATAAAGAGGATTTTATAGTGAAGCCAGTTATTGTTATCGGAGCTGGTATCTGTGGCATTTCAACGGCGATTTGGCTGCAGCGCTCAAATTGTGAGGTTCTATTATTAGATAAAGCTGAGCCGGGCAAGGGAGCCTCTTATGGGAATGCAGGGCTGCTAGCACAATGGGCAATTGTTCCAGTAAATGAACCATCGATTTGGAAACAGATCCCGCGTTATTTAATTGATCCCATGAGCCCACTTTTTCTAAAATGGAGCTATTTGCCGAAGTTAACTCCGTGGTTAATAAAATTTTTACAGAATGCAAACTCTTCGAATTCAAGTAGAACTATTGAGGCCCTAATTCCTTTACTGACAGACTCTGTTCAACAGCACAAAAGTCTCACCTCAGGCACAGCTGCAGCAAATTGGATAGCTGACAGTAAGTTTAGCTACGCTTATCAATCTGTAGAAGACTTTCACAAAGATTCTTTTGGTTGGGCGTGTAAGAAAAAAGTTGGAATGGTACCTGAGGTATTTACGGGAAATTTGGTTCGAGAAGTAGAGCCAATATGTGGATCATTTATTGATTGTTTAGCAGTCATAAGTGGACAAGGTCACATTATGAACCCACTGGGTTACATTTCTGAGCTGATGAAAGTATTTTTTAATAATGGTGGAAAATTTATAAGTGCGAAGGTAGAGGATTTTGGGTTCCAGAATGAAAAAATTTCTACAGTATATACCGATAATGGTCATTTTGAATGTGAGAAAGCCATCATAACAGCTGGTATTTGGTCTAAGGAACTAATGCGTAAGCTTGGTCTCAATATTCCGCTGGAGGCTGAGAGAGGATATCATGTCGTATACAAAAATGCCTCGATATTACCTCGAAATCCGATGATGATGACAAGCGGTAAATTTGGAGTGACGCCCATGGGAGGGGATCTTAGATGTGCGGGAACGGTTGAGTTGGGTGGTATAAAATTTGGTCCCAGTAAGGCGCCAATCAGATTACTGAGGCGCCGAGTAGCTGAAGCCTTTCCAAAGATGACCTATGATGAAACTGAGGAATGGCTTGGATTTAGACCAACTGCTCCAGATAGCCTCCCACTAATTGGTCAGCTCAAAGAAAGCGGTGTGTATACAGCATTTGGGCACCAACATATTGGTATGACATCTGGCCCAAAAACTGGGCGATTAATATCCGATATAATCAACAATAGGTCACCAAATATTGACATGTCGGTATATGATCCAAACCGGTTCAATTTATAGGGATGCTACAATGAAAAAACCGTGTATTCTATGTGTTGCAATCACTGGATCGCTTCCAACAAAGGCTGATAATCCTGCAGTGCCAATTAGTTTGCAAGAGCAAGTAGAAAGCACTCAAAGCGCATTTGAGGCGGGTGCTACAATTGCTCATTGTCATGTTCGCAATCAGGATCAGACACCATCATCTGATCCTGAAAAATTTGCTGCATTGTTAGAAGGCTTAAATGAGCACTGTCCTGGTATGGTGATTCAATTTTCTACTGGTGGCCGCTCGGGCGCAGGAACTGATAGAGGTCGAATGTTACCTCTGGCCCCTGATATGGCTTCATTATCCGTTGGATCTAATAATTTTCCAACACGTGTTTATGAAAACCCACCTGACTTGGTTAATTGGTTGGCATCAGAAATGAAGAAATACAAGGTTACTCCAGAAGTGGAGGCGTTTGATTTGAGCCATATTCTGACCGCTATCAGAATGCATGATCGAAATGAATTATACGGCAAGTTATATGTTCAGTTTGTTATGGGAGTAAAAAATGCTATGCCTGCTGATAAAGAAGTTTTTGATTTATATGTAAAATTTATGAATGAAAGAGCACCAAACGCAGAATGGTGTGCAGCAGGAATCGGTGCTAATCAAATTATCGTAAATGAGTGGGCAATTGCGGCCGGGGGTCATACAAGGGCGGGGCTTGAGGATAATGTTAGACTTGATAAAGATACATTAGCGCCTTCTAATGCGGCGTTAATACAAAGAGCCGCAGAATTATGTGAAAAATATGAGCGCCCTGTTGCGACCTGGCGTCAAACTCGCGAAATACTTAATCTCCAAATAGAAGCGTAGATTTTCAATTGAAGACACCCGTCACAAAAGTTCCTAATACAAAAAGTTTTCTTGATTTACCCATCCTGTCAGATTGGTCGAACCTCAATCATAAGGCCGTAGTTTTTGGGGCACCCTTTGGTAAACCGTATAATACGCAGGATTTTCCAAATAATCAGTCGACTGCGCCAGATAGGCTGCGTGATGCATCACCAAGAATTCTTATTGATCAACACGCCATGGATCTTGATTTAGAAACAGAAAGCACCCTTGTATCAATTTCAGTTGCAGATGGAGGAAATATTCCCCTTAGAGATAACGATATTGATCAGCATTACTCTGAAATAGAAGGTGCAGTGCGTTACTTAGTAGATAGAGGCGTGTTACCGGTTTCAATAGGAGGTGACGATGGAATAACCAACCCGGTATTACGGGGCTTAGACCCGTTGAATGACGTGACAGTCATTCAAATTGATGCACATATGGATTGGAAGAATGAGCGATTTGGTGAAAAAGACGGATACTCGAGCCCTATGCGAAGAGCCTCAGAAATGGCTCATATTTCTGGAGTGCATCAACTTGGCATACGTTCTTATGGAAGCGCTACTGTGCAAGATCTTAAAGATGCAAAAGATTGGGGAGCTAAGATTTATCTTGCGAAGGATATCCACGAAAAAGGAATAGAATTGTTTTTGAATGAGTTAACTGATGCGGGGAAGTTCTTTATAACTCTTGATGTAGATGGGTTAGATCCATCAATAGTGCCTGGAACCGTAGCACTATCGCCTGGTGGCCTTGATTGGATGCAAGTTGTTGCCTGTTTCGAGGGGATATCAAAAAAAGGACAAATTATTGGCCTGAACGTTGTAGAGCTCGCGCCAAAGAACGATATTAATCAAATTTCGATGATTGTTGTCGGTAGATTGATCCTAAAATGCCTAATGCTAGAACAAAATAAATAGTTAAATAATGACGGAAGTGTCAGTAATTATCCCAACCTATAATAGAGCGGACTTCATTTCAGAATGTGTTCAATCAGTTCTGGCTCAAACGTTACCTGCGCGTGAGGTAATTATAGTTGATGATGGGTCCACAGATGCAACTTATAATATTTTAAATGATTTAGGATTTAATTCTATAAGTACGCCTAAGACTGTTTTACGCTATATTTTTCAAGAAAACCAAGGTGTCAGTTCTGCAAGAAACTTAGGTATAAAGGAGGCAAAAAGTGAATATATTGCCCTCTTAGATTCTGATGATTGTTGGTTAAAAGGCAAGCTGGATCGGCAGGTAATTGCTTTTAGAGATGACATACAAAACCGTAGACTATGTCATACTGACGAAATTTGGGTAAGAAATGGAATTCGCGTAAACCAACACAAAAAACATAAGAAGAGCGGGGGTAATGTGTTCCAAAGCTGTCTAAAATTATGTTGTATATCCCCAAGTTCAACAATGCTTCATAGGTCTGTTTTTGAAGACTTTGGTTTTTTTGATGAGGACTTACCAGCATGTGAGGATTATGACTTCTGGTTGCGGTACAGTTCAAAAGAGGAAGTAATTTTCATTAATGAGCCATTAATCATCAAAAAGGGAGGTCACAGTGACCAACTTTCAGGTGTGCATTGGGGAATGGACAGATTTCGCATATACGCTTTGGAAAAGATATTAAACGAGCCTGATCTCAAATTGGATTATAGAATTGCGGCGATACGTGAAACCATATTAAAAATGGAAATTTTAATAAATGGATCTCAAAAGCGCAAAAAACAGGTCTACGCAGAGACTTTGCTTGAGAAGAAGCAATATTGGGAAGATTCATTAAGGCGCTGTTTTAATGATTGAACTGCCCGATATTCGAGACATAGAGCTAAAAATCTGCTGGGTTATAGCGTTGGCGCCTGAAGCAAATCCAATAATTGATTTATTTGACCTCCGTCTATTTTCAAATGAACTGGACTTTCCAGTGTATGTAAATCAAGAGAACGGGCATGCACTTGTTATATCTGGAATTGGTAAAACTAAAGCAGCTGCTGCTACCACCTATTTAAAAACGTTATTAAATGTTAAGAAATATGTAGGGTGGATCAATTTAGGAATTGCTGGTTTTCATTTGGAACCAGTTGGTCGGCTATTTCAAGTGATAAAGGTTCATGACATAGGGAGTAAAAGATCTTACTTTCCAGGATTACGTTTATCAAAAATAGTTCAACATCAGACCCTTTTTACTGTTTCCCAGCCCGAAACAGCGTATTCAGATTCTGTACTCTTTGATATGGAGGCATCAGGTTTTTGCGAAATCGCTCCAATGTTTTCCTGTAATGAATTAGTATTCGTTTTAAAAATAGTATCCGATACACCGGAAAGCCCTATCGGTTCAATTTCTAAAAAAACAATAACGCAGTTGATTCATCAAAATATAGAGCACCTTCAAAAAATTATTGATATTATAGAAAAATTAGTGAGCGATGAGAAAAAAAGATTGAAGATACCAGAAGAAGTTTTTCAATATTTTGATAAGTATCATTTCACTCAGAGTAATAGACATAAATTTATCCAGACATATAAAAAATGGAAGTCAGCATTTCCAAACCGAAAATTAGAAAATACTCTGGCCACTGGAAATTCAGCCTCAAAGTTAATTTCTAGTCTCGAGAGTGAGCTTGTCTCAGCAATAAAAGAATGGAAGCTGTGATGATTGATAGTATTTTTGCAGAGCGTGAAGTCTTAGATCATCCAGTTGCCCAAAAGGTTATTAAGCGCTTAAAACATGCAGATGTCTTTGAGATTGAAAGATATCAAGAGATGTTTAACAAAAGGCAACAGAACTTTCGTATTCAAAAACAAAACCCTGCTCTGATTTTAGCGAGAAAGCATGATAACTTTGTTTTGCCAGCGCCACAGGGTTTTGGGCTCGATGCTCAAAAAAATTACTATTTTTCACATATGTACAACTGTATTTACGACTGTCGATACTGTTTTCTACAAGGCATGTATTCTTCCGCGAACCACGTACTTTTTGTTAATTATGAGGACTTTTTCAAAGCAATTTCCGATACAATTGATAAAAATACCGACACTAGTCTGACCTTTTTTTCTGGTTATGATTGTGATTCATTGGCATTCGAAAAAATTACGGGTTTCGCCGAAAAAGCTTTAGAATTTTTTACCAACTTTAGTTCTGTTGAACTTGAACTTAGGACCAAGAGTATAGTTTCCGAAACCTTATTAAATAGAAGCCCAATTTCTAATTGTATAGTAGCATATAGTTTATCTCCAAGTAATTTGGCTGGCGTCTTGGATAATAAAGCTCCAAGTATTGAGAGAAGAGTTAATGCATTAAAGACCCTAGCCAAAAATGGATGGCCAGTTGGTCTACGGTTTGATCCTCTTATCTACTGTTCTGGCTGGGAAAATCTATATTCAGAACTAATTCAGGATATTTTTACAGATATCAATATTGATAAAGTTCACTCTGTCAGTCATGGCCCTTTGCGATTTCCAAAAGAAATGTATAAAAAAATTACATCATTATATCCAGACGATAAACTTTTTTCGTTTCCTATGGAGACCAAGGGCGGAATTGTCTCATATGGAACAGATATAGAGCAAGAAATGTCTTTATTTTTACAATCAGAATTAGAAAAATATACTACAAAGAAAAAAATTTTTCGTTGTTTGGTGTGAGATTGGAGCTTTTAGACATTGGAAAAAAGAAAAGCGATTGTCACTGGTAGTTCTAGTGGTATAGGAAAAGCAATAACCTCAATACTACTAAAAAGTGGTGCTGATGTGATTGGTCTTGCTAGAGATCACAAAAAGTTTAAACCAAATTTTGATCGTTATTTTCCTATTTCACTTGATTTGTCCGATTTTGAAAAAATTGAGAGTGTTATTCCTCAGCTCTTGCTTGAACATGCAGATATTGACGTTTTAATTTGTAATGCAGGTCATGGTGACTTCCAAGCCTTGGAGAATTTCTCATCTAAGCAAATATCGAAATTCATAAATCTAAATTTAATTTCGCATATTATCCTTTGTAGGCATTTAGTAAGTTACATGAAGGCTAAAGGTAGTGGCGATATTATTGTCATAGGGTCAGAGGCTTCACTAGCTGGAAAGAAAAAGGCAACTCTGTATTCGGCTGCAAAGTTTGGTTTGAGAGGTTTTACTCAGGCACTTCGTGATGAATGCAGTAATACCGGCGTGCGGGTCTGCTTAATAAATCCAGGCTTTGTGAGAAGTCCATTTTTTGATAGCTTGAATTTTAAGCCTGGTGACGCCGAAAATAATGCAATTGAGACAGACGATATTGCTAAAATCGTCTGTGACATTATTAAAACCAGGCAGGGTACAATTATTGATGAAATCAACATATCGCCAGCATCAAAGTCGATAATTTTCAAATAATTTATTTATTTGGGTCAGTTAGATATCTTGTGAGTGCAAAATAATGCAAAGCGGGTATGCAAAAATAGCATTGGTAAAACCTGCCGCAGCGCAGCATATATCTACATACAAGGCACAAAAGTGTTTTGAATAGTTTGATAAACGTTCCTCCCAATTTCGTTTTCGAGCTTTAAGATATTGACCTAACTCCTCCCCCTAGGTCATTCTTTTCGATTAAGGCCCTCCCATGAGGGTCTTTTTCATTTCCAGCTTGTGTTATTGAACTACACCATATCCGTTATATGAATAATGGTAGGTGTTTTAGCGGCGAAGGCTTCAGTTATATCGTCTTGTAATTCGTTTAGGTTAGAAGGTTTTGTTGACCTTGCACCGTAAGATTCTGCTAATTTACAAAAATCAGGATTTAAGGCTTGGACAGAATTTGGAGAAATTTGTGCTGCTATCATACTATCCTCTATTGCTTTAAGTTTATGATTATCCCAAATGAGGATTGGTAAATTGAGTTGTAGTTCAACGGCAGTACCTAACTCTTGGATTGTATACTGGAACCCATAGTCACCAGCTATAGCTAACGTTGGCATGTTTGGTCGCGCTATACACCCGCCTATTGCCGCTGGTAATGCATAACCCAAAGTCCCAAAGCCATAGGGATGATGCCAATGATTAGGTTTTTCCATATCCCATATCTCTTTAGCTAAATATGCGAATTGCGTCATATCCGAATATATTACAGTTTCCTGAGGCACTATTTCTTCAACGGCCTCAATAACGTTTGCTACTCCTGGAAACTCTCTTTTAGCCTGTGAAATCCATTCGTTACGTTTTTGAGAAATAAATTTTGCGTCCCATGTTGGTTTGCTATCTTCTTCGTTAAAATATTTAAGTGAAGCTTCAACAAAGTCTGCCACTTTCATATTAACTTTAAGATCGGCTTTATGATGATCAGAAAGAACTTCAGGATCTGTATCAACGCGTACCAACGGACATTTATGACCGAGATTATAGCGCCAGATATCAACTTCGGCTAATTCGGACCCTAATACTACGAGTAGATCTGATTTTGACAGAACACCAACAGTGTCAGGCCTAGCCAACGATGAGCCCATTAATAATGGATAGTTTGATGGTATAAGCCCCCTACCTGTAAAGCTTGTGAAGCATGCAGCACCAGTTTTTTCTATAAGTTTAAATACATCTGCATCCTTTGCGCCCCCACCAACTATAAAAATAGGTTTTTTAGAGTTTTTAATTAATTGTGAAATCTTGATAATTTCATTTTCATTATACGAAAAAGAAGCACTAGGTTTTGTAGAAATTTTAAAATCAGGAGCGTTTTGCTCAAGTACCTTAATCGGGACTTGTATATGTTTGGGCCTACATCTTTTGTCAGAAAATTCTGTGAAGGCCCGGTCTAATAAACCATACGCAGCTTTATAATTTTGAGCAGTTTCGGACCACTCGCAAACACTACCAGCCGCGCGCTCTTGATCCAGCATTTGGTGCAACTGTCCACGTCTATAGGCGGTCTCATCTAAACAGGAAGAAATGGCTAAGATTGGTATACTATCAGAGTATGACTGCCCTAGTGCGGTTAAGACATTACAAATACCCGGCCCAGTAATGACATAAACAATGCCTGGTTTTCCACTAGCCCTGGCATAGCCATCAGCCATAAAGCCCGCACCTTGTTCATGTCTCGCGAGTATGTGGACGAGCCCTGCTTCTTCGATCCCGCGATAAAGCTCTTGGTTATGTACACCAGGAATTCCAAATACATATTGAACGCCCTGAGCTTTCAAAAACCTGGATATTTGAACTCCAGTAGGTCTCTCCATTCCAATATTTCCCAAAAAGCAGTTTACACATCTTAATGCTATACCTAAGCTTCTTTAATGCGAACCACTAAGTCAATCCATGTTATTTCAGCTCATGCGGAAGGAGAGGTTGGAGATGTTGTTGTTGGTGGTGTTTTGCCCCCTCCCGGCGACACAGTTTGGGAGCAAAGTAAGTGGCTGTTGGGTAATGGCTTATTGCGTAATTTCCTTTTAAACGAACCTCGTGGTGGTGTTTTTAAACATATAAATCTACTTGTGCCTCCAAAAAATCCGAAGGCGGATGCCGCTTTCATCATAATGGAGCCTGAGTTTAATCCTCCAATGTCAGGATCTAATTCAATTTGTGTTGCAACTGTTTTACTTGATGTGGGACTAATTAAAATGATTGAGCCTATCACCACTTTTATTCTCGAGGCGCCTGGAGGATTAGTTAAAGTAAAAGCTGAGTGTTCTGACGGGAAGGCAAACAGGATTTATGTAGAAAATTTGCCGAGCTTCGCAAATGCTCTGGATTTAACTCTTGAAATTGACGGGTATGAGGCTTTGAACGTCGATACTGCGTTCGGCGGAGACTCGTTTGTCGTAGTGGATGCCGAAAGTCTGGACTTTAAGCTTGCTCCAGATGAAGCAAAAGATCTTGCGAAAATAGGAGAAAAGATTACCATTGCTGCTAACGAGCAACTAAATTTCTATCACCCCACCTATTCTGATTGGGGTCATTTCTCCTTCTGCCACTTTTGTAGTCCATTATTTAAAGATAGTAATGGTATGAACTTCAAGTCTGCTGTAGCCGTTAAACCAGGGAAAATTGATAGATCGCCAACAGGTACAGCTTTGTCAGCCAAAATGGCAATATTACACAAACGTGGAAAAATGAAGGCTGGAGAAACGTTAACTGCGACTTCAATTATTGGTTCACAGTTTTCTGGTCAAATTCTAGGAAAAACAAAAGTTGGTAGCTTTGATGCTATTTTACCCCAAATTAGTGGACGAGCATGGATTACCGGCACTCATCAGTACATGCTTGATCCTGCAGATCCATGGCCAGAGGGCTATCGCATTTCAGATACATGGGGTGTTTAAATAATAAATTTATGTCTTCAATAATTAGAATTCGTACGTCGTCGAATCCATGAAATACTGACATAAAAAATCCCTATAGCAAATGTGAAAATTGGGAGGCCATATCGCATATTGATGTCTAGT
>LUQC01000025.1:0-29606 GCA_001627925.1 Rhodobacteraceae bacterium REDSEA-S34_B6
AAAATACCTCACACCAAATTCAACGAAACAGAACTGAGAGTTGATTTACCAAATGGCTCTCGTATCACCTTGCTAGGCTCAGAAAACTCAGATGGCTTGAGAGGTATATACCTAGATGGGTGTGTGATCGATGAATACGCAAATGTTAATGAGAGATTATTTCCAGAAATAATTAGACCTGCACTATCAGATAGAAAAGGTTACTGCGTATTTATTGGTACTCCACAAGGAATGAACAATAACTTTTATGAACTATACCAACACGCACAAGGTGCGGATGATTGGTTTAACTACAAGGCAAAAGCTAGTGATACAAAAATTGTAGATGAAGAAGAGCTAGTCAAGGCAAAAGAAGTTATGGGTGAGAAGAAGTATCTCCAGGAGTTTGAGTGTGATTGGATTGCCAACATTGAAGGAGCAATATACGGAGATATTATTGCAGACATGGAAAACAAAAGGCAGCTAACAAGAGTTCCTTATGATCCTTCTTTGCCAGTCAACACAGCATGGGATCTTGGAGTCTCAGATCATAGCTCTATAATATTTTTTCAACAATTAGGTCGATCAGTAAATATCATTGATTATCATGAAGAGCGCGGTCAAGGTCTGCCACACTATGTGCAGGTAATAAAGGATAAAGATTACATTTACAAAGATCATTTTGCACCACACGATATTGAAGTTACAGATTTTGATGGTGAAATCCTGGCTGAAAAAGATATGGCTCGCAAATGGGGGATTCTTTTCACGCCGTCAATTATTTTTCTACCTCAAGAGGTAAAGGAAGATGCTACCGCACAACAAGCAGCGGTTGCAATGATGCCGGGTGCATTTCATCCAGGTACAACTTTAGATCTTTTTACATGGGTGCGCGAAGAGCGTTATCTCCTTGATAATGGTGAAGATTTTCAGAGATACCATGCTAGAATGGTGAATGAAAGACGCGCTGCCAGATCTGACTAGAGATATCGAAAAATATAGTTATTCAATTTTTGGAATTTGTTGTTGCGCGATTCATATTTTGTGTCTTATGCTTAGAGGAGCAAGGTAGGATAACCTTACTGTAGCTTTGGGAGGTAATATGAAACTATTTGCAAGAACTGCATTTGCAGCGGCGTTACTGGGCAGTGCTTCCTTCGCGGGATCAATTGCGCCTTCGGACGTACAATTTGGGGAAAGTGGAGAAGTCCAAGCATCTCTTACCGGGGTAGCAGGTGATGCAGCAAACGGTCGGAAGTTGTTCATGAACCGAAAAAAAGGTAACTGTTTAGCGTGCCACGTGAATACTGAAATGAGCGAGCAATCATTTCACGGTGAGGTTGGGCCGGAACTTGATGGCGTGGCAGATCGTTATGAAGCGGAAGCGTTAAGAGGCATGCTTGTAAATTCCAAAATGATGTTCGAAGGTACTATTATGCCAGCATTTTATAAAGACGCGGGGTATAACAGAACTTTGAAAAAGTTTGTTGGGAAAACAATACTTGAGGCACAAGAAGTTGAAGATATCTTGGCTTATCTTTTAACCCTAAAAGAATAAGCTGCTACGGAATAAAAGGAGAGTATAATGGAAGTCACAAGACGTGATACAATGGCAATTGGAGGGGCCGCGGTAATATCAACGCTCATACCATCAATCTCAGTTGCCTCAACGAATGATTTAATTATGGGTATAACAGGTGGAGCAGATGCCGTCTCATCAGGCATAGATCTGACTGCACCTGAAATTGCTGAAAATGGAAACACAGTTCCAATTTCCGTCGATGCTCCGGGTGCCGTTGCGGTTACCATTTTGGCAGCTCTTCTTGTTGTACCACCAGACTTTATTGCACCAGCAGCTCTATCACCAATTTTAAGGATATTACAATGGCAAAAGGTGTAAAACCAAGAGTTAAGGTTCCTAAGACTGCATCAGCAGGTGAAATGGTGACTTTGAAAACATTGATCAGCCACAAAATGGAGAGTGGCCAACGGAAAGATAGTGATGGAAACAAAATACCCCGGTCGATCATTAATCGTTTTGTGTGCGCGTTCAATGGAAAAACCGTGGTAGATGTTGAAATGCTTCCGGCTATTTCGACCAACCCTTATTTTCAATTTGATGCTGTCATACCCGAGGCAGGTGAATTTCACTTTACTTGGTACGATGATGATGGGTCGGTATATGAGACGAAAAAGAAAGTAGAAATGGCATAATATTGCTTTGGGTAGCACAAATTGTGCAACTTTTATTGGGAGAAAAGTTATGAAGCTTATAAAAATAATACTTGCGATGGCAGGACTTGTAGCAACGCCTATTGTTACAATCGCAGGTGAGGACTCACAGCTTACTATTAATGAGGAGCCGTTTGTGACATCGGTAGCGGCACCAGCGCATTTAGAAAATGTTGATACAATTTATTCTGGATGGACATTTAGAACTGATGAAACGCAGGCACTTCAAATGGACGATTTTGATAATCCAGCATTTGTTTTTATTGATCAAGCCATTGATACTTTTAACACAGTGGACGGGTCAGCTGGAAAAGCGTGCGTCTCATGTCATGAATCACCGGAAGTTTTTAAAGGTTTAAGAGCTTCTATGCCAAGGGTGAACGGTGGTGGCGAATTAGAGACGATACCCGAATTAGTCAATAATTGCAGAACTGAAAGAATGGGTGCTGAAAAATGGAAATGGTCTGGTGGTAAAATGGCCGGAATGGTTGGATTGATCGGCCTCCAGTCACGGGGAATGACAGTTGACGTTGCAATAAATGGTCCTGCTTCAAGCATGTGGGAAAAAGGTAAAGAGTTATATTACCAAAGGGTCGGTCAATTAGATATGTCCTGCTCAAATTGCCATGAGGATAATTATGGCAATATGATCAGAGCTGATCATTTATCTCAGGGCCAAATTAATGGATTTCCTACATACCGCCTCAAAAATGCAAAACTGAACACCATCCACGGTCGTTTTAAGGGCTGTATGAAGAATATTCGAGCAACACCTTTCAAAGAAGGAAGTGATGAGTTTAAAGCTTTGGAACTATACGTTGCATCGCGGTCGAACGGCCTAATGATAGAAACGCCATCAGTTCGAAACTAAAAGTTTAAGCTCCAGCGTTTATAGCGCTGGGGTTTTTTAAATATTACAAATTCAAATATGCGAATATGTAATCTATAATAAAAGAGTGTAGGCTATGTTTTCCCGCCGAGATTTTCTGCAAGTAGGAATGGCAACATCAGCAATTTATGGTGCCTCTGGCTTTGGGTCGTTTTCAAAGCTTTCAGCTCAACAAAAGCTATCTCAAGATGATTTGTTGCGGTTTGACACATATGGAAATGTGTCGCTGATTCACATTACCGACATTCATGCACAGCTCAAGCCAATTTACTTTCGTGAGCCAGAGATTAACCTTGGTGTTGGAAGTGCTCTGGGACAGGTCCCGCATATTACTGGGGCTAATTTTAGAAAGATGTACGGAATAGATGATGGAAGCCCTTCCCACTATGCATTAACACATAACGATTTTTCTGCTCTCGCAAACGAATATGGTCGTGTGGGTGGTTTAGATAGAGTAGCGACCGTAGTTAAATCCATCAGAGCTGATAGGCCAGATGCTATTCTCTTGGACGGAGGGGATACTTGGCACGGTTCATATACGTGTCACCATACTCAGGGCCAGGACATGGTGAATGTTATGAACGCGCTCAAAACAGAGGCGATGACATTCCATTGGGAATTTACCCTGGGTTCTGACCGAGTACATGAAATAATTGATACGCTTCCCTTTCCTGCATTGGGTCAAAATATATTTGACGCCGAATGGGATGAACCGGCAGAATATTTTAAGCCTTATACATTTTTCGAGCGAGGAGGGTCGAAAATTGCCGTCATAGGTCAAGCTTTTCCATATATGCCAATTGCTAATCCAAGCTGGATGTTTCCTGAGTACAGTTTTGGAATTAGAGACGAAAACATGCAGGCGATGGTTGACGAAGTTCGTGGATTAGGCGCAGATCTTGTTGTAGTTCTATCTCACAATGGTTTTGACGTAGATAAAAAGATGGCCAGCATTGTAACTGGCATTGATATTATCCTGTCCGGTCATACGCATGACGCTCTTCCAGAGCCAGTATTAATCGACAATACAATAATAGTGGCCTCCGGATCCAACGGCAAGTTTGTTAGTAGGGTAGATTTGGATGTCCATAATGGTCAGATGATGGGGTTCAAACATAAATTGATTCCGATTTTTTCGGATGTTATCACACCGGATCCCGACATGGCTGCTCTCATTAGCGGAGAGAGAGCACCTTATATCGATCAATTGTCTGAAGTAATAGGACAGTCTGAAAGTTTGCTTTATCGAAGGGGAAATTTTAATGGTACTTGGGATGACTTGATATGTCAGGCTTTAATCGAGGAGCGGGAAGCAGATATTTCGATGTCACCGGGTGTACGGTGGGGCCCTTCGATTTTGCCAGGACAAGACATTACCAGAGAAGATATATGGAATGTGACTTCCATGAGCTACGGCAAGGTCTATCGAACTGAGATGACCGGTGAATTCATACACATAATTTTAGAAGATGTTGCTGATAACCTTTTTAACCCAGATCCTTATTACCAACAGGGTGGAGACATGGTTCGTATTGGTGGTATGGGATACCGAATAGATATTAACAAGCCCCAAGGTGAGAGAATAACTGAGTTAACACTTCTTAAAACTGGCGAACGGATTGACCCCTCGAAAACCTATATTGTGGCCGGATGGGCGTCAATTAATGAGGGTACAGAGGGGCCTCAGGTTTGGGACCTAGTGGAAAATTATATTCGCCGAAACGGTATTGTAAAAGTTAACCCTAATAATTCTGTTCAAGTAATAGGCGCTTAATGCGCTTTTCTATTGGTTGGAGATTGATATAAATATGACAAGAATAAAGACTTCCAGACGATCATTTCTAAAAGGCTCAGTCGCAGTTGGGGGCGCCGCTTTGACTGCCAGTACGACAGCAAATTCTAGCGAACCAGATCCATTGATTACTGAAATGCAGGAATGGGCTCAGTTTACTGGTGATGGTGTAGATGCTACACCATACGGACTGCCGATCGATTTCGAATCTGATGTTGTTCGTAGAAATGTAGAGTGGCTTACCGCAGATACAATTAGTTCAGTGAATTTCACCCCGATTCATGCACTGGATGGAACAATCACACCTCAAGGGTGTGCTTTTGAAAGGCATCATTCTGGAGCTATAGAACTTAGAAAAGAAGACTACAGGCTTATGATTAATGGGTTGGTAGAGAAACCACTAATTTTTACTTATGAAGATCTTGAGCGGTTTCCCAGAGAAAACCACGTATACTTCTGTGAATGTGCTGCAAATACGGGAATGGAATGGGCTGGAGCACAATTGAATGGGGCTCAATTTACCCACGGTATGATTCACAATATGGAGTATACAGGTATTCCGTTAAGAACTCTCCTTAACGAAGCTGGAATAAAACCTGAGGGTTCATGGGTCTTTGTTGAAGGTGCGGATGCATCATCCAATGGTCGCTCTATCCCACTAGAAAAAGCTCTTGATGATGTTTTTGTAGCATTCAAGGCAAATGGCGAGGCTTTGCGTAAGGAGCATGGGTATCCTGTCAGATTAGTCGTTCCTGGTTGGGAAGGCAACATGTGGGTTAAATGGTTGCGACGCGTCGAGGTAACAGATCAACCAATAGAAAGTCGTGAGGAAACATCCAAATACACTGACACGTTAGCAGACGGCACATCCAGAAAATGGACATGGGTCATGGACGCTAAATCTGTTATAACATCTCCAAGCCCACAAGCCCCCATTAAACACAAATCTGGTCCGTTAGTTGTCTCTGGTTTGGCTTGGTCTGGGCACGGCGCCATAACTCGTGTTGATGTTACACTCGATGGTGGCAAAAATTGGTATCAAGCAAGACTAGCGAAGCCGGGAGAAACAAAGGCTTTAACGCGTTTTTATTTAGATATCGATTGGAATGGGAAGGAGATGTTTCTTCAAAGTCGAGCACATGATGACACTGGATATGTTCAGCCGACTAAAAAGCAGTTGAGAAAGGTCCGTGGTCTTAATTCGATTTATCATAATAATTGCATTCAAACATGGTGGGTAAAGAAGGGTGGGGAGGTTGAAAATGTCGAAGTCTCGTAACTTATTTTTTCTGTCAAGTTTGAGCTTAGTTTTTATCTTCGCCCTGGCCTATAACTTTGCCGACAGAAATATAACCAAATTACCTTCTGAGCCAAGAACGGTAAATGCCGAATATGATTTTGATTTAAGAATTATAGCTGCGGCTAATGCAGCTAACGCACCAAGACAGACAGGTGGTCCGTTGGGCTTGGGAAGAAAAGCTTTGGACGAGGAAATAACTGCATGGGATTTAGATATTGCACCTGATGGAACAGGACTTCCTGTTGGCTCGGGTTCTGTGAGCTATGGAGAAGAAATATTTTCTGAACAATGTGGTGCTTGCCATGGTGATTTTGCAGAAGGTGTGGATAGATGGCCAGAATTAGCTGGCGGAGAAGGTACTCTTGCGGATGATGATCCGCTAAAGACTGTAGGTTCATATTGGCCATATCTCTCAACTGCATGGGATTATATTCACAGGTCTATGCCATTTGGTTATGCACAAAGTTTAAGTGACGACGATGTTTATGCGATGCTTGCTTACATTCTTTATTCGAATGATATTATCGACGATGAAGACTTTGTTTTATCAAATGAGAATTTTTTAGATGTGGAAATGCCGAACGCTGAGGGTTTTATAATTGATGATAGAGATATGACAGAATACCCGGTTTTTAGTCAGGATCCATGTATGGAAGATTGTAAAGTAAATGTCGAGGTTACAATGCGTGCGCGTGTTCTTGACGTTACACCCGAAGATGATGGCTCATGATTTTTTACTTAAAATATAAATATGATAAAAATGTTGAATTATTCAGACTTTTTTGCTGAAATAACATCATAAATTAGCTAGCGAGAGATTTACCGAAAGCATGCCGAACCATCTAAAAGTAACTACATTAGTATTAGTTTGCTGGTTCTGCTCGGGTTTTGTGCACTCTGCTGAAGTCGAATTGCCAGCTGAAATCCTAAACATCGTAGGTGACCCTGAATATGGTGAATATTTAGCGAGTGATTGTAAGACATGTCACAAGGTAGAGGGGTCGGCTCCTGGTGTGCCATCCATCATTGGAGTATCGAAGCGGGATTTAATAATTGCATTGCATGCTTACAAACAGAAAGTACGCAAAAACCCGGTTATGCAAATGATGGCAAATAGACTATCAAATGAGGAAATTGCGGCGCTGGCTGCATATTTTGAAGGACTAAATTAATGTTTTCAATGGGAGGTAAAACATGAAATTAGACAGACGAAATTTTATAGGGAGTAGTGCAGCAATAGCGGCTGCTTTAAGTGCGCCAACGGTTATTGCCGGTGGTAAACCGAGGGTCGTTGTCGTTGGTGGTGGCGCTGGTGGTGCGACTGCTGCGCGTTATATTGCTAAGGACAGTGAAGGTGCGATTGATGTAACTTTGGTTGAGCCAACACGAAGCTATTATACCTGCTTTTTCTCTAATTTATACATTGGTGGATTTAGAAGCCTAGATAGTATCGGCCACAGCTACGGTAACCTTGCTACCGAATACGGTATCAACGTGGTACATGATTGGGCTGTTGGTATAGATAGAGGAGCAAAGACTGTAACTTTAGCTGGTGGTTCAACATTAAATTATGATCGATTAATTTTGTCACCTGGAATTGACTTTATTGATGGATCAGTGGAAGGCTGGAGTATAAATGCTCAAAACAAAATGCCACATGCTTACAAAGCTGGTTCTCAAACTGAACTATTAAAAGCTCAGATTGAAGCAATGCCTCAAGGTGGCGTTTTTGCTATGGTAGCACCACCTAATCCATACAGATGCCCTCCGGGGCCATATGAGCGGGTATCAATGACTGCCCATTTACTTAAGGCCAAAAATCCGACAGCAAAAATAATAGTGGCCGATCCAAAACCGAAGTTTTCCAAGATGGGATTATTCCAGGAAGGATGGGGCAGCCATTATTCTGGAATGATTGATTGGATCGGTTCTGAATTTGGAGGAGGTAGTGTCTCTGTTGATCCAGATGCAATGACTGTGACAATCGACGGAGAAGTTACGAAGGTTGATGCTTGTAACGTGATACCCGCCATGAAAGCAGGTCGAATTTGTGAAATCGCTGGTATCACCGAAGGGAATTGGGCGCCGGTCTCAGGACATACGATGCAAAGTCGAATTGACGAAAACATTCACGTTCTTGGTGATGCTTCTGCTCAAGGTGATATGCCTAAATCTGGGTACTCAGCAAACTCACAAGCAAAAGTGGCTGCTATGGCAGTTCGAGGAGCACTGACGGGTTCTAAAGTATTTCCTGCTAAATTCTCCAATACATGTTGGTCGTTGATTGACACTAATGATGGTGTCAAAGTGGGGGCCACATACGAAGCGACTGACGAGAAAATAGCTAAAATAGATGGCTTTGTTAGTAAAACTGGCGAAGCTGCAGATCTAAGAAAAGCAACCTACGAAGAGTCCATAGGCTGGTATTCTGGTATTACCGCTGATATGTTTGGCTAATAAATTGATATTTATTTAACCCCCATTTCAACTTGGGGGTTAAATAAGAACTCGTTTTACAATTATATTATTTGAATTTTTACGATAGCATTAATTCAAAGCTAATAAAAAATTCCCTATTTGGTCCTTAAACCGGAAAAATCCATGGGTTGCATGAGGCCAGGCTCTGCGGTCATAGTCGTGTGCGATTTTAATCAGCTTTGTGCTTCCCAAGTTAAAGTTCTGTATAAAGTCGCGCGTATGGCCTACGGTGATATAGTTCGTAAATATGAAGTCAAAGGCACCGCCTTTCAAAGCCTCTAAGTTGTCCACAAATTCAACCGACCCAAAGTTCTTTTGCCAACGCGTTAAAGCGTCTTCTAATAATTTTTTCCTAAAATTTTGTTGTAAATTAGATGAAATTAATGGTTTTGGCTCGTTATTTGGACAAAAACAGAATATTTTTTGTGCATTTGGTAGTAGATCTTTCAATACTGACCAATCCATATCTTCCCAATGAAGCAAAATTGCATATTTCTTAGGATTATCTGTAACAGCATCAAATGAAATAGGCAGCCGATTATGATTATTGCTGCCTTGGATCAATTTAGGAGTTCTGGATAAATTTTTAGGGGAAAAGCGGCCTTTTGTGAATTTTTGAATGTTTTGGGCAGAAGCCATATACGTTTTTCCAACTGTTTGAGCGCCACCAACCCACCGCCAACTCAACGTATTCGATGCGGGGTCAGCATCTAGTAAGTTGCGGAGAAAAAAATCTGCTCCGAGCTCCCAAGGCAGCTCTAATGTATGAATCCAAATTGAGGCAAACCACATTCTTGAATGATTGTGTAAATAGCCTGTTTCAAACAATTCTTTTGCCCAGCTATCAAAGCAATCTATACCAGTATTTCCTGTACAGGCTTCTTCCCAAGATTTTCGAAGGCCAGATTGTGTTTGTAGTTGATCATAGAGCTTATTTAGGTTGGAAGAGTATTCAGCCCAAACGGTTGGTCTCATCTCTAACCAACCCTTCCAATAAGTTCGCCAAAATATTTCTTGTATAAATTTCTCTGCGTTTTTTTGTGAATGCGACCGGAGAACAGATTTTAAAACTTCGGTTTCGTTTAAAACTCTGTGGCGTATGTAGGGAGAAAGCATCGAGACACTCAGATGGTTTTCTTGTCCGAGATCATAGTTTCTCAGCGCGGCGTATTCTCTGCCAGCTAGAGGTAAAAAGGCCTTCAGCCGTCCGAGGCCAGCTTCTCTAGTAGGTATAAATTTGATGCTATTCATTTAATCTCATAATCTAATAACTCCCCTTGAATTAGAGGGATTTATTAAAAATTCAATTAAGTGTTCAGATGCCAACCTTTTCGGAAAGAAGTGGGTGAGATATTATATTTTGCCTTAAATTGACGCGATAGATGAGACGCGCTGTTGAAGCCTGTCGCTGTTGCTATTTCCGTTATTGACATATTGGTTTCAACTAAAAGTGCATGCGCTTTTTCAAGCCGGAGCGAATAGTAAAACTGAATTGGAGATTGTTGTGTGTATCGTTTAAATAGCCGTTCTAATTGCCGACGAGATATTTTTAGAATTTCACAAATCTTAACTAATGGTAAGGGTTCCTCCACAGTTTCTGTCATTACTTGAATAGCTGAAATAAGATGAAGATTGCGAGATCCTAGTGCTACGGATAAAGAGGATTTCTGTGGAGCCTTTTGGCCACTTGCTCTTTTATGAATGCACATATCTGCAACTACAATTGCGACCTCCCTCCCTAAGCTTTCCTCAATTAAATACAACATCATATCAGTCGCAGCACTCCCACCGCCACAGGTAATTAAGTTTTTTTCAATTTCGAAAAGACTTTGTGTTGGTAATAGCTCTGGAAAGGTCTCAATAAAACCTGGTTGGTTTTCCCAGTGTAGAGTAAATTTGGAAGATCCTATTATTCCAGCTCTGGCAAGAGCATAGGCGCCAGTGCAAATTCCTCCAAATTTTGATCCCATTCTGTGTTGTTTCCTCATCCAATTAATAACTTGCTTATCTGCAGTAAACATAGGCTCGACACCAGAACACACAAAAATAGTAGCATTTCCTTTAACGTGCTCTAATTCTGTGTCTGGATTTATAACCACCCCGTTTGAGCAAGTAACGGGCATATTCCCCGGTGTTAGGATATGCCAATTATAAATCTCTTTTTGTGTCAGCTGGTTAACAATTCTTAGAGGCTCTAATGCAGAGCTGAAGGCAAGCATTGTCAATTTTGGTAGTAATAAAAAATAAAATACTTGCTTTTCCCTATCTTGATCTAGGGTAAAACTTGCAGCACCTTTAGAAACAAATTTTTCATTTATCATGTGAATTAATCCACGCGTGCTATAAAATGTAGAGTTAGGTTAATTATTTAGCAAGAACCGACATTTTGATAGAGATACCAGAAAAACTATAGGTTTAATAAAATCTTTTAGGCTTGAGCTATTGCAGCCACCCTTTGCTAATACTAGAACAATAAATGAATTTTACTAAATGATAGGCAGAAAATCTATGAAAGATCCAATTGACGTTTATATGAATAACTTAGTTCCTATGGTTGTGGAGCAAACTAGCCGTGGCGAAAGAGCGTATGATATTTTTTCAAGACTGCTTAAAGAACGTATCATTTTTCTTAATGGCCCAGTTCATGATGGAATGTCTAGTTTGGTAGTGGCTCAACTGCTTCACCTTGAGGCTGAAAATCCTACTAAAGATATAAGCATGTATATAAACAGTCCGGGCGGAGTGGTGACTTCAGGTTTATCCATTTATGATACAATGCAGTATATTAAGCCAAAAGTATCGACACTTGTTATAGGACAAGCGGCCTCAATGGGATCGCTTTTGCTGACTGCTGGGGAGAAGGGTATGCGTTTCTCGCTACCAAACAGTCGAGTAATGGTTCATCAGCCTTCTGGTGGCTATGAGGGGCAGGCGACTGATATAATGATACACGCTGAAGAAACTTTAAAGCTTAAGAAAAGATTGAATGAAATCTATGTTCACCATACTGGACAAAAATATGAGACTGTCGAGGCAGCCCTTGAGCGTGATAACTTTATGTCTCCTGAAGACGCTAAGGAGTGGGGCCTAATTGATGAAATTGTAACAAAGCGTACAAGTGATGATGAAAAATAATACAATAACTAATTATAAAATATTAAAATACCATTGTAGCTTGCTACTGAGTACCTTACACTTAGGATAAAGAAGAAGCCTGTAATAATAGAACTTTAGGGCTTTGAAAGGATAAATATGTCGTCTCGGTCAGGTTCGGATAGCAAAAACACCCTTTACTGCAGCTTTTGTGGAAAAAGCCAGCATGAGGTTAGGAAACTTATTGCCGGCCCTACAGTCTTTATCTGTGATGAATGTGTTGAATTATGCATGGACATAATTCGTGAGGAAACTAAAGCAACCAGTTTAAAGTCTACTGACGGAGTTCCCACTCCGAGAGAAATTTGTGATGTTTTAGATGATTATGTGATTGGCCAAGAGATGGCCAAACGGGTGCTTTCAGTAGCCGTACATAACCATTACAAAAGGCTCAATCACTCATCCAAATCCAGTGATATAGAGCTCTCAAAGTCTAATATTCTTTTAATTGGCCCAACTGGTTGCGGGAAAACTTTATTAGCACAAACTCTAGCCCGTATATTAGATGTTCCATTTACGATGGCTGATGCAACTACATTGACTGAAGCTGGTTACGTGGGAGAAGATGTTGAGAATATTATCTTAAAACTTCTTCAGTCGGCAGAATATAATGTTGAACGAGCCCAACGTGGTATCGTTTATATTGATGAGGTCGATAAAATTACTAGAAAATCAGAGAACCCCTCTATTACGAGAGACGTTTCCGGTGAAGGCGTTCAGCAGGCTTTACTCAAGTTAATGGAGGGTACTATTGCTTCCGTGCCGCCTCAAGGCGGTAGAAAACACCCTCAGCAGGAATTTTTACAGGTAGATACAACAAATATATTATTTATATGTGGTGGCGCTTTTGCTGGCTTAGATAGAGTGATTTCTCAACGCGGTAAGGGTAGTGCTATGGGTTTCGGTGCCGACGTGCGTGATATTGATGAACGCGGTGTTGGGGAAATATTTAAGCAGCTAGAACCCGAAGATCTATTGAAGTTTGGGCTGATCCCAGAATTTGTTGGGCGTTTACCTGTTCTTGCAACGTTGGAGGATTTGGATAAGGATGCTCTCGTTACGATCCTAACGCAGCCCAAGAATGCTCTTATTAAACAGTATCAACGACTATTTGAGATTGAGGATACTAAACTAACATTCACCGAAGATGCACTGGAGGCAATAGCTGAGAAAGCGATAGAGCGAAAAACAGGAGCTCGTGGATTACGTTCTATATTAGAGAATACGTTACTAGATACTATGTTTGAATTGCCAGGTATGGAAGATGTGAGTGAAGTAGTAATCAACGATGAAGTAATCACTTCAACGGAAGCCAAACCGCTTATGATTTACGCTGATAAACAGAAAGAGCCTGCTAGTGCAAGTTAACTGAAGTATTAAGTAAACAAAGCATCTCGTTGAATTAGTTTTGAAATGGCAAAACATTGCTGGAGAATTTTATGGGACTAGGAAGTTTTTTTTCACGAATTTTCACCTGGTGGAACGGTCAGACAATTGGAACACAAATATTTACCTGGAGAAAAGGCGTAAAGGTTGGAGAAGATGACCAGGGGAACTCGTACTTTCGTGATCGTCAAGATCATCGTCGATGGGTGATTTATAATGGAGAAGTGGAGGCTAGCAGGGTCAGTCCAGAATGGCACGGGTGGCTTCACAAAACTTGGGATAAACCACCATCCGAAGAAAGAATCATGAAAAGGAAATGGGAGAAACCCCACCAGGAAAACTTGACTGGATCTACTTTAGCCTATGTACCCTCCGGATCCATGCGGAGCGCGAAACCGACAAAATCTACCGATTATGAACCATGGATCCCACAGTGACATAAGAGAATGAATGATGTCGAGGAATGCAGCAGAGACAATAGTCGGGGCAATAGTACTGGGTATCGCAATCATCTTCGCGGTCTTCCTTTGGAGGTTCTCAGACGTCGGATTCGGTGCTGGCCAGTATACAGTTAATGCGAAGTTTAGGTCCGCAGAAGGTATTACGGTTGGGACAGATGTTCGGCTAGCCGGAGTTAAAATTGGAAGTGTCTCAAATTTGAGTTTAGATCCAGAAACTTTTCAGGCTATTGCTCGATTGTCTATAAAACCAGAATACCAGATGCCCGATGATAGTGCTGCAATTATATCATCTGAAGGACTTTTGGGTGGAAGTTTTGTTGAAATATTACCAGGTGGATCCTTCGACTTTATGTCGGATGGTTCAGAGTTTGGTGAAACGCAAGGTGCAGTGAGTTTCATTTCATTACTTATGAAGTTTGTCACTGGCAAGGATGAATAATGTCCAAACCAATTCTTTGGTTTTTAATTTTCAGTCTTTCTTTGCCAGGGGTTTTGGTATCTCAGGAAGTAAAAACGGAAATTGCAGATGGAGCCATCTTAAGAGGACTGGATAAAGTCAGTGGGAAGGTACAAGACATTCCACTTTATTCTGGAGATACTGCTGTTTTTGGAACCCTATCAGTACAATTAAAAGGTTGCCGTTATCCTTTAAATAATCCTGCAGGAGATGCGTTTGTACGTCTGGTAATAAGTGAAGATCCAGCGCAGAAAAATATCTTTGACGGATGGATGATCGCCTCTTCACCTGCATTGAACCCTTTGGACCATGCTCGTTATGATGTTTGGGCTCTTCGTTGTGCTATGGCTGATACATCGGGTGAATAGTCCTTTGCATTGAAATTTGCGGTTCTTTCCACTGCTTGGAATAACAAAACTTTGTACTTTGTCTTTGGAATTTCAACAGCACCCAGGCTGGCCAGATGCGGTGTTAAAAATTGAGTATCAAAAAGTTTAAAGCCCGTTGCTTTTAGTCTATCTACTAAATAGGCAAGTGCAATCTTAGATGCATTATTTTTTTTTGAAAACATACTTTCACCGAAAAACACTGCTCCAATCGATACGCCGTAGATACCTCCAATTAGTTTTTTGTCGGACCAAACTTCAAGGCAATGGGCATGGCCGCTTTGGTGTAAAAGGCAATAATTGGTCAGTATATCATGATTAATCCATGTTTCGGGTCTCTCAGCACACATTTTAATTACTTCCTTAAAACTTGTATTTATGGAAATTTGATAATCCAATTTTAATATTGCTCGTCGTAAAGACTTTGAAACATGGAAGTTATTTAGTGGCATAATTCCTCTATATTTTGGATCTACCCAAAAGATGCTTTCGTCGGTCGCACTTTCTGCCATAGGGAAGATACCCGCACGATACGCGGATAGCAGAATGTCTGGTGTCAGCTGTCCAGTCATACAATAATTACTTCTGTATTGTTTTGTGCATTGAGATTGGCAAACAAACCGATACAAGGCAAATGTATAATTAAATAGATCCGAATATATCGCTAATGGAACCTACTATCTAACCACTTCTCTAACCAATGAATATTATAATCACCGTTTACAATATCATCCTCATTAAGAAGTTCTTCAAATAATGGAACAGTAGTGTCTATACCATCTATGATTAATTCACCCAAAGCTCGCCTTAATCGTGCTATTGCTTCTTTTCTATTCTCACCATGGACAATTAATTTTCCTATAAGACTATCGTAGTAAGGCGGAATTGAGTAGCCATTGTAAAGTGCGCTATCCATTCTTACTCCAAGTCCACCTGGAGCATGATAAGCGGTTACTTTTCCCGGACTAGGTGAAAAGTTAGGTAATTTTTCAGCATTAATGCGTACTTCGATTGAATGGCCATTTATTTCAAGCTGTTCCTGTACAAATGAAAGTGGTTGTCCTGATGCAATGCGAATTTGTTCTCGTACCAAGTCTACGCCAAATATGGCCTCCGTAACTGGGTGCTCAACTTGAAGTCGTGTGTTCATTTCAATGAAGTAGAATTCTCCATTTTCATATAAAAATTCTATGGTGCCGGCACCAATGTAGTCAATTTTAGCAACTGCGTCTGCGCATGTCTTTCCAATTAGCTTGCGTTCTTCGTCTGAGACATAAGGGCCTGGCGCTTCCTCTAACACTTTTTGGTGGCGCCGCTGAAGTGAGCAGTCTCGTTCACCCAAATGTACTGCTTTACCTTTGCCATCGCCAAAGACCTGTATCTCTATATGTCTGGGAGTTGTGAGATATTTCTCGATGTAAACTTCATCATTGCCAAAAGCTGCCTTGCCTTCCGCCCTAGCAGTCAAGAAAGCACTTTCTAGTTCTTTAGCAGTCCGGGCAACCTTCATTCCTCGACCACCGCCACCCGCGGTTGCTTTAATAATCACTGGGTATCCGATATCCGCTGCCACTTCATGCGCATCATTCAGGCTATCTACACCGCCCTCAGATCCTGGCACGCATGGTACCCCAAGCGCCTTCATAGTGTCTTTTGCCGTAATCTTATCACCCATAATTCGAATATGTTCAGCAGTTGGCCCAATGAATTTAAGTCCATGGTCTTCTACCGCTTGAACAAAGTGAGCGTTTTCAGACAGAAATCCATAACCTGGGTGTATTGCCTGTGCGCCCGATATTTCACATGCTGCAAGGATAGCTGGCATTGAGAGATAAGATGCTAGACCCGAAGGAGGTCCAATGCATACACTCTCATCAGCCATACGAACATGCATTGCATCACTGTCTGCAGTAGAATGCACTGCCACTGTTTGAATACCCATTTCTTGACATGCGCGAATGACCCGGAGTGCTATTTCGCCACGGTTCGCAATTAAAATTTTGTCAAACATTCGGTGCTCTTATTCCACAACGACTAATGGTGATCCAAATTCAACTGCAGCACCGTCTTCAACAAATATGCGTTTAACTGTCCCTGACTTTGGTGATGGAATTTGGTTCATTGTTTTCATTGCTTCGACAATCAGCAACGTGTCTCCCTCAGACACTGAACTTCCAACAGATATAAACGGCTCAGCTCCGGGCTCCGCTTGCATGTAAACTGTACCCACCATTGGTGAGGTAACTGCTCCCGGATGAGAAACTGGGTCACTGATATTTTGATCTGATGATTCTTCTTGCGGCATTGGTGCTATAGCAGGAGCCATACTCGGTTGTTGTGTTGCAACCTGATAAGCTTGTAGTGATCCAGACTTACTGACCCGTACGTTTATCTTATCTGTTTCCCCGTATTCGCGGCTTACTTCCAGTTCTGTCAGCTCATTTTGGTTGAGGAGTTTAGCTAGCGATTGAATAAATTCTACGTCCTGATCTCGATTTTTTTTTGTCATGTTATTCCTATACGACGAAATTTTGCCCTATCATTTAATGTTACACCTAAATTCGAGAATGATCAAAGAAAAGGGGCGGCCACGCTTCTGCGTGTGCCAGTTTTTTCAATAAAAGGGAAGAATTTTATTTAAGCACACGAATTTTACAATTCATCGTGATCTAATCTGACGCTTTACTTTCTATTCATTCGGTTTTCGATTAAGTCCTCAACAACAGCTGGTTCGGCTAAAGTAGAAGTATCTCCCAAACTATTAAAATCGTCCTCAGCAATTTTTCTTAAAATGCGGCGCATTATTTTCCCTGATCGCGTCTTGGGAAGACCGGGTGCCCACTGAACTAAGTCCGGTGAGGCAATTGGACCAATCTCTTTACGGACCCAGTCACGAAGCTCTTTTCGTAATTCTTCGGTTGGTTTTTCCCCTGCCATTAAAGTGACGTAACAGTATATTCCTTGCCCCTTTATATCGTGAGGGTAACCCACAACTGCCGCCTCGGAAACCTGTTCGTGAGCGACTAATGCACTCTCTACTTCAGCAGTTCCCATTCGATGCCCGGAAACGTTTATTACATCATCTACGCGTCCTGTAATCCAGTAGTAACCATCCGCGTCTCTGCGGCATCCATCCCCTGTGAAATAATAACCCTTATAATCTGAAAAATAGGTTTTGATAAACCTCTCGTGATCACCGTAAACAGTTCTCATTTGGCCGGGCCAGCTGTCTTTTATACACAATACGCCTTCACATTCCTTTTCAGTTAATTCTTGACCGCTTTGAGGGTCGAGAATTACTGGTTGTATCGAAAAGAATGGGAAGGTAGCCGACCCTGGCTTCGTAGCAATTGCACCAGGTATCGGAGTAAGTAAATGGCCGCCAGTTTCGGTCTGCCACCATGTATCAACAATTGGACACCTGCCTTTACCCACTACTTCATTATACCAATTCCAAGCCTCAGGATTGATGGGTTCACCTACGGTGCCAAGCACTTTTAATGACGATAAATCACATTTTTTAACAAATTCGGAGCCTTGCCCCATTAATGCTCGTATAGCTGTCGGTGCCGTGTAGAATTGGTTAATTTTATGTTTGTCACAAACTTGCCAGAAACGAGATGCATCGGGATAAGTTGGTACTCCTTCGAACATTACCGTTGTGGCACCATTTGCTAGGGGTCCATAAACGATATAACTGTGGCCAGTCACCCATCCTACGTCTGCTGTACACCAGTATATATCGCCGTCATGATAGTCAAAAACATACTCATGTGTTAACGATGCCCAAACGAGATAGCCTCCTGACGTATGCAAAACGCCTTTCGGTTTTCCAGTTGAACCAGAAGTGTACAAAATAAACAGAGGGTCCTCTGCATTCATTGCCTCGGGAGTACTATCTTCTGATGCATCCGCCATAAGAGAAGTGTAGCTATAATCTCGATCACTTTTCATTGGCACATCGCCGTTTGTTCTTTCAACGACAAGTGTTTTGATGTCACCACAAATATTTAACGCTTTATCTACATTTGTTTTCAGTGGCGTTACTTTGCCTCCGCGAGGGGCTTCATCAGCTGTAACTAGTAGTGAGGCTCCACAATCTTCTATGCGAGAGGCTAATGCCTCAGGCGAAAAGCCCGCAAAGACAATTGAATGAATTGCGCCAATTCTTGCGCATGCCAGCATCGCATATGCTGCTTCTGGTATCATTGGAATATAAAGTACTACCCGATCACCTTTCTTAACACCAAGTTTCTTATACACATTTGATAGTTTACATACCTCGCGGTGAAGTTCAGAATAAGTAATGTGTTTGCTATCATCTGGATTGTCACCCTCCCATATAATTGCAGTTTGGTCTCCACGTTTCTCCAGATGTCTATCAATGCAATTCGCTGATACATTTAGTTGACCGTCCTCGAACCATTTTATAGATACATTAGGATATGAAAAATCAACGTCTTTAATTTTTGAATATGGTTTAATCCAATCAACACGCTTGCCATGTTCGCTCCAGAAGTGATCTGGGTTATTGATGGACTGGGCGTACATATTGTCATAGTCTGCTTTATTAATTTTGGCGTTTGCGATGAAGTCCGCGCTTGGTGGGTAAATTTGATCAGCCATTTTACTTTCCTGTTTCTTTTTTAGTATTTAAACAGTTACAGAATTGTCTTTCCAGAAAAATTTCTTAGATTGCCAAGTATTCTGCGCGTAATTCTGAGTTATCTAAAACTTCTTTTGCAGTGCCGTCAAATACGACGCCACCTGTATCTAGTATAACGGACCGATCAGCAAGTTCTAAAGCCCTTACAGCATTCTGTTCCACAATAACTGTAGTGATGCCCTGTTCTTTAATCACGTTTAAAGTTTTTTCAATTTCATCAACAATTACAGGGGCTAGTCCTTCATAGGGTTCGTCAAGAAGTAAAACTTTGATGTCTCGCGCTAGGGCTCTACCTATTGACAGCATTTGCTGTTCTCCTCCTGATAAAGTAGTCCCTTCTTGCTTTCGTCGCTCGCCTAGTCGAGGGAATAGACCGTATATTCTATCCAGGCCCCAGCCTATCGGTTCAGCTATCTGCGCGAGTTGAATATTTTCTTCTACTGACAGCCCAGGAATTATCCGCCGATCTTCTGGTACTAACGCAATTCCATTAGTTGCAGCCTCATAGCTTTTCATGGCATGCAAATTTTTATGATCTAGCCATATTTCGCCTTTTACAAGCTCAGGATTGTCTAATCTTGCAATAGTTCTTAGGGTTGAGGTTTTTCCTGCCCCATTTCGACCAAGAAGCGCAAGTATTTCACCTTCGTGCACATTGAAGCTTACACCTTGTACAATATAGCTTTCGCCATAGTAGGCGTGTATATCGTGAACAGATAAGTATGCTGGTGCATGTGTTTCTAAGGCTAAATTTTTACTCATCAAGTATCTCCCTAATGTGCTGTTTCACCAAGGTAGGCCTCTTTTACCTTTGGATGTCCCTTAATTTTATCTGGTACATCTTCAACCAGCGGAGTTCCTTGCGCCAAGACTGTAATCCTATTTGCTAAAGAGAAAACCACATGCATATCATGCTCGATGATCGCAATTGTTATATCGCGCTCATCTCCGATTTGCTTCAACAAGTCTATTGTATTGTTAGTATCAGCACGAGCCATGCCAGCAGTTGGTTCATCCAATAAAAGTAAGCGAGGTTCTTGGCTTAGGCACATTCCAATTTCTAAACGTCTTTTGTCCCCTCTGGACATAGAAGATGCCTGCATAGACCGTTTATTAGACATATTCATCTCTTCTAAGACTTTTTCAGCAGCTTCCAATATATCCTTATGCTTCATGAAATCTGATATCGCATCCAATGCAAATGATCCGTCCCTCTTGGCAAAAATTGGGATCATCATGTTTTCCATTACAGTCAAATCACCAAATATTTCAGGTGTTTGAAAAACGCGAGATATTCCCATCTGGTTTATCTCATAGGGAGATCTTCCAAGAACTGAATTTCCATCAAATTGGACTGTGCCGGTATCGGGAATAAGCTTGCCAACAAGACAATTTAACAAAGTTGATTTACCCGCACCATTTGGACCTATTATCGCGTGAATTGTATTTTCTTTGACGCTCAGGTTCACATCTTGCAGCGCTTGTAATCCACCAAAGCGCTTTCCTACATTTTGTACCTCTAGGATTCCCATGTATTTTCCTTTATTCCGCAGGTTCTGTATTAGGATTGTTACTTGGTGTTGAACCTTTCTTCTTAAAAATAGAAGCCACCTTCTGACCAAGTTCCACTAATCCGCCAGGTAAAAAGATAATTACTGCCATAAATATTAGACCTAACGTAAGGTGCCACCCTTTACCTACGAATGGGTATATAATTGAAACAATAAAATCTTCGACTCCGTCTGGCATAAATGCAAACCACTTATGAAGGAGATTATCATTTATTTTTGAAAAGATGTTTTCGAAGTATTTGATCAAGCCAGCGCCAAGTACGGGACCAATCAAAGTACCAACGCCACCAAGAATGGTCATGAGGACAACTTCTCCCGAAGCTGTCCATTGCATTCTTTCGGCCCCAGCAAGAGGATCCATCGAAACCATTAAACCACCAGCCAGACCAGCGTACATCCCAGATATCACAAAGCATGCAAGCATATACGGCTTTGTGTTCAAGCCAGTGTAGTTAAGCCTTTGCTGATTAGACTTAATCGCGCGCAACATTATCCCAAATGGTGATCTAAAAATCCGGATCGCTAAGTAAAAAGCGGATAGCATTACAATAGCAGAGAGATAATAGCCGACATTGAACGTCCACAGCCATCCTCCTACACTAATTTGAAAACTATCACCCATCTGCAATCCAAAAATAGAAGGAGCAGGAATGTTCCCAGTAGTATTAGTACCATCTAAAATCCTTGGATCATCTAATGCTGTTTGTAATCCAGTTTCTCCTCCAGTTATTGGTGTCAAAACTGAAGCCGCCAAGGCGAATGACATTTGTGCAAAAGCTAGGGTCAAAATCGAAAAATATATACCGGAGCGGCGAAGTGAGATGAACCCAATTATTAGTGCGAAAATTCCGGCAACAGCAGTTGAAATAATTATAGCTGGAATAACATTTATTGTGAGAAGTTTTAACATCCAAACACCAGCATAAGATCCCGCTCCAAGAAACGCTGCATGCCCAAACGATAGATATCCGGTAAGTCCAAACAAGATATTGAAGCCAATTGCAAATATACCAAATATCACAAAACGTTGCATTAAATCTGGGTACCCAGCGTTAAACTGCGCTAATCCTGATTGCTCAGGAAAAGGGTTTAAAAATATTGGCGCTAAAGCGACAAGTATAGCCACAATAAGCAATAAACTGGCATCTTTTCTATTTAGTCCTAACATCATTATTCCTCCATGACACCTTTTCGGCCCATCAAACCGCGGGGTCGTGTCAATAGAATGACTATTGCTGCAAGATAAATCACAACCTGATTAATGCCTGGCAGAGCCTCAATGACTTGTCGCATAGAAGCAAAGCTTTCCAATATGCCAAGAAGAAGGCCGGCTGCTACAGCTCCGGGAAGCGATCCCATACCCCCAACAACGACGACAACAAATGAAATAACGAGAAAATCCATGCCCATGTGGTAGTTGGGAGGATTGATCGGTGTATACATAACGCCAGCCAGGCCGGCAACAGCGGCGGCAACGCCAAACATTATAGTAAATCTTTTGTCTATATTTATTCCAAGGAGTTCGACTGTTTCTCGATCGGCCATACCAGCCCGCACGACCATACCAAAGGTTGTAAATTGTAAAAATGCAAACACCGATCCAATTAAAAGCATGGCAAAACAAAAATATACTATTCGCCAATATGGATAAATAATTGTACCGGCTTTCAAACCGATAGCTGCACCAAAATCGAATGAACCAATAAAGGCTTCTGGAGCTGGGTTTGGAATTTGATTTGCCCCAAAATAATACTTAATGATTTCTTGCAGTACTATCGCAAGACCAAAAGTGACTAAAATTTGGTCGGCATGAGGCCTTTTGTAAAAATGTTTAATTAAGCCTCGTTCCATTACTACGCCGATTATAATCATAACCGGTATTGCAAAGAGAATAGCTAGTGGGACTGACCAATTTATTAGCACTTGCCCGGCGCTTTCTCCAAACCAATCGTAAATATACGGAACATCAACTTTCAAAGGATTACCAAGAAAATCTTTTTGGGTTTCATCCACAACTACTTTTGATAGAGAGAGTATCCGACTGAAAGTAATCGCGCAAAATGCCCCCAGCATAAACAAAGCGCCGTGGGCAAAGTTTACTACTCCGAGTGTGCCAAAAATAAGAGTAAGGCCAAGAGCAATTAGAGCATAGGCGCTACCTTTGTCTAAACCGTTTAGTATCTGAAGAATAATTTGGTCCATATAACCCCCGAGAATGGCGTATAAATCGCCTGTCCATTATTCGAAATTGTGATGATTTAAAAGGGCAAAAAGGCCTCCAGTAGTGTGGAGGCCTTGGTAGTAGTTATGCACCTGGATTACATGAACCTAATTCACCACCAAATATTGCAGGGTCGAATGTGACTGCCTCTGCCGGTGTGACGTCCACAAGCTCAAGTAAGTCAAAGTCATTCGCAGGGTTCTCTTTCCCTCTAACGACCAGAACATCTTTGATGCACTGGTGATCTTCAGCGCGATACAGTGTTGGGCCGTTGCCCATGCCATCGAATTCAAACCCTTCAAGTGCTTCCACAACTGAGCATGGGTTGAAAGAACCTCCACGTTGCACAGCATCAGCGTATAGCAAGGTTTGGCAGTAGCATGTGTGTGCAGCTTGTGATGGTGGAAAGCCATACTTTTCACCAAATGATTTAACGAATGCGTTAGTACCTGCGTAGCGTGAACCGGCAGTATTTTCCAGTGACCAGTGCCATCCAGTTGTTCCAAAGATCCCGGCAACGTTTTTACCTGCGCCCTTCGCCATGAGACGCGAATATAATGGTACAACGATTTCGAAATTTTTACCGTTCGCTTGAGCCGCTCTTAACCCAAACTCAACAGCAGATGTAAGCGAATTAACCATATTACCGCCGTAGTGATTAAGAACAAGAACATCTGCACCAGAGTTAAGAACCGGAGCTACATAAGATGAAAAGTCTGTCTGTGATAGCGGTGTTTTCACTGCTGCCACAGTCTCCCAGCCTAAAGCTTCTGTTGAATTTCGAACAGCTTCTTCCGTCGTATAACCCCAGTTATAATCTGCAGTAAGGTGATATGCTTTTCTATCAGATCCATAACGGTCCGCTAGAACTGGTGCTAGCGCTGCACCTGTCATGTATGAGTTGAAGAAATGTCTGAACCCATTGGCTTTTTTGTCTTTACCGGTAGTATCGTTTGAGTGGGTCAAACCAGCCATAAAAATAATGCCAGCTTCTTGACACAGAGCTTGTACGGCAACTGCCACGCCAGACGATGAGCCACCTGTTATCATAATAGCACCATCTTTTTCGATCATCGAGCGAGCTGACGCACGAGCAGCATCTGGCTTGGTTTGGGTATCGCCAGTTACGTACTCAACTTTTTTGCCCAAAATCCCGGTACCGTCTAAAGCTTTGGAACTGAATGTTTGTAGCATTCCGCCGTCGCCTTCACCGTTTAGGTGCTCCACGGCAAGTTTGTAAGCTCGTAGTTCGTCTGCACCTTCATCCGCATATGGACCTGATTGTGGTACATTAAAACCTAAGGTTACACTTGAACCGGTTGGAGCATTGGCAAAACCAGAATGGCTTCCAGCTGTTAGAATAGTCGGCACAGCCAACCCTGCGCCAGCAACAGCACCGGTCTGCATTACACTTCTACGTGTAAGTTTAGTTTTTGTCATATATTCCTCCATAATATAATAAAAACCACATTTCTTTCTAAATGTGGTTTGACATGGATCCCCATGCGCTTAGTGGGATCTAATCTTAATCCAGGGTGTGTCAATATGACCAAAAATAATTTTTTGGTGTTACGTTAACTTTCCGGAAAACTAAAAACTATTTATCAGGTAAACTTCGCATCGCAGCCTCTAAACCACTTAAGTTGTAACCAGCCGCCGATGTTTTTGCCAAAATGTAATTTACATCGGTCCCTGAGGCTGCTTCGCCCAAAGCCCATATCACACTACACCTCGTGCCTGACGCACAATATGCTAGTACAGGTCCATTTGTATTGATAAAGAACTGTCTCTGTTTTGCAATATTCTCAGGTGTCATCGTTTGATGCGTCAATTCTAACAACTCAAAGTCAATTCCAGCCTCCTCTGCTAACTTTGCCATAACAGAGCTACGATACCATTCTGGAACTTCTACATCGGGCCTATTGCAAATGATTTTAACGAAACCTTTCTCAGCAATTTCTGCTATTTGATGTGGCTCAATTTGTGGTGCAACGTGATAGTTTTTATCAATAAAGACAGGATTCATTTTTAGTATTCCTAACTGACCCAGCCATCTGCAGTCGATATAGATCCCATTCGGATTGGTTTTGCTAATATTATACCAATTACCATAGCGACAAAAAACTGAATAATTCCAGTACCTCCAAAACCCAATGCCGCGAGTGCCGGTCCTGGGCATAGGCCCGCTAACGCCCATCCTATGCCAAATAAAACTGACCCAGCTAGTAACTTAAAATCGATTGTTTTGTTTGATGGCATGGAAAAGTTTAAGTCGAATAAGGGTGCTTTCTTAGCGGTGATAGCCCACGCTGCAGCCATTGGAATTATAGCTCCCCCCATTACAAAAGCTAATGTTGGGTCCCACTGACCCAATATATCAAGCCAACCTTGTACCTTTGCAGTGTCTGTCATCCCTGAAATTAAAAGGCCAACACCAAAGAGCAAACCCGATATAAAAGATACTAGTAACCTAGTCATATTAACTCCCGAAAAGTCCTCAGAGTTACCCTTGTCAGGGCTCCTGCGGCGATATAGACAGCAGTTGCTAACAGGCCCCTTGACGACAAACGTGATATGCCGCAGACCCCATGGCCAGATGTACACCCATTAGCAATCCTTGTGCCCGCGCCGACCAATAGTCCAGCGAGAACAAGCTGAATTGTATTACTGGTCACATTTGTTTTGCTGAAATCTGAAAATTGTAAAACAAACAAAGGCGCAGCGATCACTCCACTTAAAAATACAATTCGCTCAAGGTTTTCCGTGTCCTGTTTGCCCTCTATTAGCTGGCCTAAAATTCCACTCGCTCCCATAATACGCTCGTTAAAAATTAATAATATCAACCCACCGAGGCCAATCAACAGCCCACCCACTAATCCATAAATCCAGTCTATAATCATTTGATTATTTCAATCCCTCGGGGTAGTTGGTATTCAATTACATTTTGTTAATTGGAACTTTTAGAAAGACATCGCCTTGCTCATCAGGTTCAGGCATATTACCTGCTCTCATATTTATCTGGAGTGAGGGAACTATAAGCTTAGGCATTGCAAGTTTAGCATCGCGCTCGTCTCGCAATTTAACAAAATCCTCTTTCGATTTTCCTGACTTAATATGAATATTTTTTTTCTTTTGCTCACCCACGGTAGTTTCCCATGCATAATGCTCACGACCCGGCGCCTTGTAATCATGACCAACAAAAATACGAGTAGCATCAGGAAGGGATAAAATTTTCTGGATTGACGAGAAAAGGTTTTCTGAGGATCCACCTGGAAAATCGCATCTAGCGGTTCCAAAATCAGGCATAAATAGAGTATCTCCAACAAACGCAGCATCACCGATTACGTAAGTCATACAGGCAGGTGTATGACCGGGAGTGTGCAATACGTCTCCTCGCAGCTGTCCGATATGAAACGTATCTCCCTCTACAAATAACTTGTCAAATTGGCTGCCATCGCGTTGAAATTCTGTTCCCTCATTAAAAATTTTTCCAAAGGTTTCTTGGACATCGGTAATATGTGATCCAATGCCAATTTTTCCACCAACTTCCTTCTGAATATACGGTGCAGCTGAAAGGTGATCGGCGTGTACATGGCTTTCTAAAAGCCATTGCACATCTAGTTTGTTTTCTTTTATGAAGTTTATCAGTTTGTTGGCAGATCTTGTATCAGTACGACCTGAAGCAAAATCAAAATCTAAGACACTGTCAATAACGGCGCAGGCTGACCCATTAGGATCACAAACGATATATGAAATAGTATTTGTAGCCTCATCAAAAAATGCTGTAATATCGGGTCCCATAAATGCCTCTGTTAGACTGTTATAAATGCCTCTGTTAGACTGTTATATCTCATATATCAAATTTTGAATATGAATCAATTTCTTTATTACGTAACTAGAACTCCGATGGTAACTGACATTAAGCCTAAAACTGACAGAAATAAGGATGCTAAGTTAAGGGGCATCGCTCCTTGAATAGACTCGCGTAGCTCTTCATCCGATAAACTCTTTTTTTTCGCCAACGCAACCTTATACATACTGAATAATAGACCAATTAATCCAAATATTGATAATGCTGCTCCTCCCCAAACAAGTACAAATATCATGTGGCTAAACTACTGTTAAAAAAATTATTAAAAAAGCTTATTCGAAACCTTGTTATCTTTACAACCACAGAGTAACCCGGACAACAAAAAAGGTTATTAATTATGGATGAGAATAGTGGTAGCGCATACCGAGTTACAGCTGATGAGTTAAGACAGTTCGTTGAAAGGTTTGAGAATCTAGAGATAGAAAAACGAGGTATCGTAGATCAACAAAAAGAGGTTATGGCTGAAGCTAAAAGTCGAGGTTATGATACAAAGATTTTGCGAAAACTAGTTGTACTTAGAAGAAGGGATTTGCAGGATTTGGCTGAGGAAGAAGCCGTTCTTAGTGTGTATAAATCAGCTATAGGTATGTAAACGAGTGAATTGATAGAGCCTTAAGGTAGCTTCGAATTGCTAGCTACTTGTGGATTGCTGCGACAAAATTTATCGTACAGCGATATTTACATTCTTATCAATCTATCACTAAGTTTGCGCTCAAGTTTTAGCGATCTTGCTTAATTGTTTGGAAATCAGAATTGGCCTCTTTAAACTCGTCTTTATCTCGTCAAAATATACCATTTTTAAATGCTAATGGTAGTTGGGCGATATGCGCATTATCTATTTCGGCGTTAATAGTGTTGCCAATAGTATCAGTTGTTTTTCTGGCGCTTTTTCCAGCTAATAATATTTGGCCACATTTAATTTCCACCACTCTGCCGCGATACGTTTCCACCACAGTTCTTTTGATGATATCTGTAGGTGCCATTGCTGGAGCAATTGGAACATTGACCGCCTGGCTTGTAGTTAGATATAGATTTATTGGGTCGAGTTGGTTGCAATGGGCACTACTCATGCCCCTGGCTATCCCAGGCTATGTTGGAGCTTACGCCTTAGTTGACTTGTTGGAGTATGCGGGTCCAGTTCAGTCATTTCTGAGGGGTTTTTTCGGTTGGTCAAGCGCCAGAGATTATTGGTTTCCCGAGATAAGATCCTTTGGTGCGGCCGTATTCGTCTTAAGCCTATCTCTGTACCCATATGTTTATTTACTAACGAGAGTAGCATTCCGAGACCAAACCTCAAGCGTCGAAGAAGTAGCGCGTTCCTTGGGGGCACTTTCATCGCAACGCTTTTTGAAAATAAACCTACCACTCGCGAGGCCTGCGATAGCTGCAGGGGTAGCAATTGTGATGATGGAGACAGTAAATGACTTTGGAACAGTAGACTACTTTGCTGTTCAAACACTTACCACTGGTATATTCAGTGTCTGGTTACAATCAAGTAATGTAGGCGGTGCAGCACAGCTTGCTTGCGTGGTCTTAACCATGGTGATTTTTCTTGTTAGCCTTGAAAAACTCTCGAGACGGAAAATGCAATTTTTCAACATGTCCTCGAAGCACAAGGCAGTCCAGAAAATTAGGTTGAGGGGTCTTTCAAACGTTTTGGCATTTTTGTGTTGTTTGACGCCAGTTGTATTGGGCTTTGCATTGCCGCTCATAATTTTACTAGAGCACTCTATGAGTAATCCTTACTTGTTTATGGATGAAGGATTAATCGAAGCGACATTTAATACGGTTTTTACTGGAACAATCGCAGCGACTGTTACAGTAGTTTTAAGTATTTTCATGGTTTTTGGTATGAAATCGGTCAAAGGTAGATTGCCAAAAGTTACAATGCCAGTGACAACAATTGGATACGCTGTACCGGGAGCAGTTCTTGGTGTTGGAATACTAATTCCGCTTGCAGTCTTGGATAATGCCTTAGCTGATGCGATTTATTATTTAACGCAAATTGATGTAGGTTTAATTTTTACTGGAACTTCGTTTGCAATCATACTTGCGTATATTGTAAGATTTTTCGCGATTGGTCAGGGAGCAACAGAAGCAGCACTTGGACGAATTTCGCCAAATTTGGAACATGCAGCACGATCTCTGGGAAAAAATAGAACATCCATTTTAAACAGTATATATTTACCAATAATAAAAGGCTCACTCGGTTCTGCGATGCTTTTGGTATTTGTCGATTGTGTAAAGGAATTACCGGCAACTTTGTTACTAAGGCCATTTAACTTTAATACTTTGTCTACTCGTGTACACGAGCAAGCCAGTCTTGAGGATTTGGTGAATGCAGCACCCGCTGCAATATATATTTCTTTGGTAGGACTTTGTGCTGTAGTCCTTCTGGCAAGGGCGAATAGACTAAAATAGAAAGGCAAATTCAAAAGAAAGTTATTTTTAATCTTGCCAATTTCGCAGTGTTTATTTAATGACGCCGATGTGCCCCTATAGCTCAGCTGGTAGAGCAACTGATTTGTAATCAGTAGGTCCGCGGTTCGAGTCCGTGTGGGGGCACCATCAATACTCCCAAAATGCTATTTAAAGCTAATCTAAGTATCTGACATCACTCAGTTATTCTTAATGCCATACCTTATGGCTTACATGGAGTACTGACCAAAATGCAGACCAAAAGTATCCCATATACGTTTAACAGAGGTGGCTATTACTACTTCTCACGCAGAGTGCCATCTGACCATATAGGCCACTATAGCTA